>PALW01000035.1 GCA_002710745.1 Porticoccaceae bacterium | reverse complement strand
ATAAGGGCTATGACAACGAAAAAAGCGAAACTGAGCGCGAATTTGATATCTGGGATGACAAAGGTTTCTGGTTAATATTTTTATTAATCCCTATTTTCATTAGCTATTTCAGAAAAGGAATCATTGTGTGTTTTTTAATTGCTCCGATGCTCACAAAAAGCAATGTTGGGTATGCATTTGAGTGGATTGATCTTTGGGAGACTGCTGATCAACAGGGACAAAAAGCGATTAAAGAAGAAAACTACAAAAGAGCTGAGGAATTATTCAAAAACGAAAACTGGAAGGCTAGCGCTGCATATAAATCTGAGAACTTTGAGGATGCAAAAAATTTATTTGGTAAAAATCCAACGTCAACAGGACTTTATAACCAAGGAAATGCGCTTGCCAAAATGGGTAACATAGATCAAGCAATACAATCATACAATAAAGCTTTAACCCTTGATCCAAAAATGGAAGNTGCAATTTTTAACAAAGAGCTGCTTGAAAATTTAAAAGAACAGCAAGAAAATGAAACTGAAAATACCAATCAAAAAGAAACCGAGAATGACAAACAAGATCCTGGAAATGAAAATGCAGATAATTCAGGACCAGCGGATCAAGGACAAAATGGGAAATCTAATACTTCGGAACACGAAGGCGACAAGAACCAAACTGAGCAAAAAAAAGAAAAGAATATAGATAGCGATCAGGTAAATGGATCTCCTAATAACGAAAATAACCAGGAGGCAAAAATTAATGACAAAGACAACGCAAATAATGAAGGCTTAGAAGATGAGCCAAAAACACCTCAAAATGTCGATATCGAACCGACTGATTTAGACAGCAAAGAAAATCAAGAAATCGAGAAAATACTTAGGAAAATTCCTGATGATCCTGGTGGGCTGCTTCGAAACAAATTTAGGTATCAAAAAATACAAAGATATAGAGAAAAGTCCGCACCGAATAAAAAAGAGCGCATATAGAATAGCTTAAAGAAGAATTTATGAAGTTTAATCGCCTACTNATACTCCTTATTGCAATAACCACTGATAGTTTTTCGGATTTCAGTGCAAANNTTGACAGATCTGTCATNGATNTTAATGAAACTTTAAAACTCGAGCTTGTCTTAGACAAGCAGNTTTTTAGTGGGCAACCTGATATAAAAAATCTATCCGAAAACTTTGAGGTTCTATCCAACAANAGACAGCAAAGCTTTAGCTCTATTAATGGGCAAACTCAATCATCAACAACTTGGTCATTAACACTTAAACCAAAGAAAGCTGGGAATCTAAAGATTCCTTCAATTTCATTTAGGAATGAAAGCACAAAAGAAATACAGGTGAAAGTAAATAATATTTCAAATTCGAAAGTTTTCAATCCAAGCAATCAGACAATATATACGGAAACACAGGTCGACAATAAAACCGTTTTTGTTGACCAAGAAATAATTTTCACAGTTAGATTACTAACGGCAGTTAATCTTCAAGATTACTCAATCACAGCTCTGCAAATTCCCGACGCCGAGGTCTTTAGGCTCTCAGACACAAGCTATCAGAAAGTTATAAACGGGCGAAATTATATTGTTTTAGAAATTAAATATGCAATATTCCCGAATAAAAGCGGTGAACTAACAATACCNNAACTCAGATTCTCTGCATTTGAGATTGATCCTAGAAATCAATATAGCCTATTCAATAATCGAGGCAATCAAGTAATACGCGAAACACAANCTTCAANTATTGATGTCTTAGAAATTCCATTATCAAGCANGTCGAATTATTGGTTACCTAGTAAAGATGTNTCAATATCTCAGCGATGGAGCGAAAATTTAAATGAGGCTNCNGTAGGAGAGCCTATTACNCGAACCATCATAATAAAATCGAANGGAACCACGGCATCACAAATNCCNCCAANCGANCTTGAGAATTCCGAAAATCTCAGAATTTANCCAGATCAACCNCAAATTGATCAACAGNTTTCGGAAGANGGATTAATTTCTGANAGAACGGAGGTATATGCGATAGTNCCTAAAANTTCAGGGATAGTTACGATCCCTGAAATTAGTTTGACTTGGTGGAATACTGAAACAAATCAGGAAGAAAAAGCAAAAATACCCGGTAGCTCTTTCAATGTNAAGGCAGAGTACAACAANACACTTGATACAAATATCAATGAAAATGGAACCGAAATACCAGCTGAAATTATAGACAAACTAGATTCTAAATCGTCCTCTTCCTCAGAGGCATTGCTNTCAAACACCAATTTTCTNCTGTTATCGAACTTTGTCCTGTTATCGATAATTATTTTTCTGTTAATAAAATTCAGTCATGATAAACAAGCAAAGAGACTTACGTCGAAACAAGATAAGATTGAACCTGAAGCTGACTCTTTAGTTAATGCACTATCCTCCATAAAGCAAGCTGCAAGAAAGAATAATTTAATGGACATGAGAGAGTTAATATTGAGATGGGGGTCAATCACTTTTCCATATTTAAATCCATTAACACTTCAGAGGCTCGCTATATCGATGGATGATCAAGAACTTGCAACTAAATTTGAATCACTAGACAACTATCTGTTTGGAAATACTAAAACTAAAGAATTGGTGTTGGATTTAAATATAATTGCCGATAAGTTGTCGATCTACACAAAATCGGTAACTAAGAGAAATGAGAAAAAGTCAAAGACCAATCCACTGCGAAATTTATATCCGAATTAGAGTACTATATCTACATGAGTCAAAACCTGCCGAATGAGACAAAGTCGAGTACGCGTAAATCGTTGTATTGGAGAGCTAATATCAAACTTTTAAAAATTCTACTCTCGATATGGTTTCTTGTGTCGTTCGGGTTTGGAATTGTTTTAGTTGACTGGCTTGATCAGTTTAGCTTTTTTGGCTTTAAATTAGGCTTCTGGTTTGCTCAGCAAGGTTCAATATACGTCTTTGTTATTCTTATTTTTATCTATTCTTGGCGCATGAATATTTTAGATAAAGAATATAATGATAATGATTAATTAAGATAAATATGACCACTCAAGATCTGACATACCTTTTTGTGGGACTATCCTTTGCACTTTATATATCCATTGCTATCGCCTCGAGGGTAAAGTCCACTAAAGAATTCTATGTTGCCGGTGCTGGGGTAAATCCGATAATTAATGGTATGGCAACCGCTGCTGACTGGATGAGTGCTGCATCATTTCTATCAATGGCGGGCATTATTGCATTTTTAGGAAGAGATGGCTCCGTCTACCTAATGGGATGGACAGGCGGCTATGTTTTGCTCGCATTGCTACTTGCTCCATATCTCAGGAAATTTGGTCAGTACACGGTACCTGACTTCATAGGAGCAAGATATTACTCTCAGACCGCAAGGATTGTTGCTGTTATTTGTCTCATATTCGTATCCTTCACATATATCGCTGGTCAAATGCGAGGAGTTGGAATTGTCTTCTCAAGATTTTTAGAAGTAGACATCAATATGGGCGTTATTATCGGTATGGCAATCGTTTTTATTTATGCGGTGCTCGGAGGTATGAAGGGCATCACATACACCCAGGTGGCTCAATATTGTGTTCTCATATTTGCTTATTTAGTACCAGCCATATTTATTTCAATCATGATTACTGGAAATCCCNTCCCACAATTAGGGCTTGGGTCTCAAATGANTGATGGGATTTCAGTGCTCGACAAGTTAGACATAACCCTCAANGATCTTGGGTTTTCACCGTACACATCTGGAATNAAATCGTCCATCGATGTTTTTGCCATTACAGCTGCACTGATGTTTGGTACAGCTGGTCTTCCTCATGTATTAGTTCGTTTTTTTACTGTTCCCAAGGTATCTGATGCGAGAAAATCTGCGGGCTATGCTTTAGTCTTTATTGCAATTCTCTACACGACGGCCCCGGCTGTGGCAACTTTTGCGAGATTAAATGTTATAGACACGTTGCATGAAACGCCATACCAAGATACTCCTGATTGGATAACTAATTGGGAGAGCACGGGACTAATCGCTTGGGCTGATAAAAATGAGGANGGGATTATTCAATATGGTCCAGGTAATGCTTTGTCACCAGTTAAGCCAATCTTTAATGNTCTAAAGGGATCATTTGGCCAGAGACTTGTTGATAATGAACTGACGAATTCAAAGAATGAAATGTATATTGACCGAGATATTATTGTCCTTGCAAATCCAGAGATTGCGGGACTTCCACCCTGGGTCATAGCGCTTGTTGCCGCAGGAGGGGTTGCCGCTGCTTTGTCGACTGCTGCCGGTTTATTATTGGTGATCTCAAGCGCGATTTCGCATGACCTTTTGAAAAATACACTAATGCCTCGTATTACAGACAGACAGGAACTCTTTTATGCGCGATTGGCATCCGCAGTTGCGATTTGTATCGCGGGTCTTTTTGGTATATATCCNCCAGCATTCGTGGCTCAAGTCGTTGCTTTTGCATTTGGTTTNGCGGCGTCCTCACTTTTTCCAGCACTATTAATGGGTATTTTTTCAAAGAAAGTTACCAAAGAGGGNGNAATTTCTGGGATGCTGAGCGGCCTTATTTTNACNTTCACTTATATCGTTTACTTCAAGTTTGTTGCGCCAGACCTTAATACAAAAGAGCATTGGCTNTTTGGCATATCACCAGAGGGAATTGGTGCCATTGGAATGCTAATAAATTTCATAGTCGCCTTTGCTGTAAGCCTCAGAACAAAACGACCTTCAGAAGAAATATTAAATTTAGTCGACAATCTCCGAAATCCCTAAAGCAAAAACCATTATTCAATCATAAAGATTTCGTCACGATCTCATAAACGTCACTTACCAAACCCGATGTTGATCCTATTATCTCTAGTTGTTTCTTCATCAACTTTGCATAGGGCTCCTCATACACTGCCCATCTCGTTANNGGTGTNACAAGTCTTGCAGCAACTTGTGGATTCAGTTTATTGAGCCTCAAAATTTGCTCCCGTAAAAAATCATATCCATCCCCTAACTTACCGTGAAAGTTAATATGATTATTTGCTGCAAAGCTTCCAATCAAACTTCTAACCTTGTTTGGATTATTAATTGTGAATGCTGGATGATTCAAAAGTGATTTAACCCTATCCAGCCCCCCCTCTCTCTGGTTCGTTGCCTGAATCTGCAACCATAAATTCACTACCAGATTCTCATGCTCATACTTTGAATAGAAATCATGGATTGCATACGTTGAAAAAGTATCGGTTTCGTCATTGTTTATTAATATACTTAAAGCCGCTGACTTGTCCGTCATATTACTAGAAGTCAAATACTGCTCATTTACAATATCTAAACCATTATTTTCGTCAAGCGCTAAATACCCAAGAAGCGTATTTTTAAGGCTTCTTCTACCTATCTGTTCTGCAGATGGAGAGAATTTTTCGGATACTTGCAACGTCTTATACTTTGCATAGATTTTATCTTTTAGATTGTTGGCAATCATTTCTCGCGCAAAATTTCTCGCTTTATGAGTCACAAATGGATCAATTTTTGCCGTGTGCTCAAATAACGCTCTCTCACTAGGAACTTGAAGCATGAGTGCCGCAACTGCAGGATCTATATTTTGATTGCTAAGTACACTCGAGAAAGCTGAAATCAAATCACTATCCTCAACTAACTCTTCTCCATTTTTGATAGCACTCATGTAATGAGTAGTCACCATAGTACTTAATCTATTGCCTGCATCCCATCTGCTAAAACCATCTGGATCATTTGATACTAAATGTGAAAGCATTGCCTTTGTATATTCATAACTTAGTTTAATAGGCGCAGAAAATCCTCGGAGCAATGAGGGTGTAGGTTTACAAGGTATATTTTTAAATGTGATAGACCCTTCTGAATCCGTGAGTTCATAGACTATTTCAGTGTCTCCATCAGAATTCAGTATGCTGCTCTCTCCATCATCAGAGACTAGACCTATCTTAATCGGTATTAAAAATGGCTTTTTATCCATTTGACTTGGGCTATCAGGACAGTCCTGGGTAAAGTAAAGCGTATAAGTTTTTTTGATTGGATCAAAATTCGAAGTAACGTTTACCTCTGGAGTCCCAGCTTGTGAATACCAACGTCTAAATTGCTGCAGATCTCGCCCACTAACTTCCTCCATCGCTGAGACAAAATCTTCAACTGTCGCAGCAGAGCCATCATGTCTTTCAAAATATAGATCTGTGCCCTCGCGAAATTTAGAAGCTCCCAGAAGGGTATGGTACATTCTTACGATTTCAGCTCCTTTTTCGTAGATAGTAACTGTATAGAAGTTATTAATCTCAATATAAGACTCAGGTTGGACTGAATGAGCCATTGGCCCAGCATCCTCTGGGAATTGATGGTCTCGCAGAAAATTCACATCCTCTATTCGTTTTACTGTTGGTGAGTTCATGTCAGAGGAAAACTGCGAATCCCTAAAAACCGTGAAACCCTCTTTTAAACTCAACTGAAACCAGTCTCTACACGTAACTCGGTTACCAGACCAGTTGTGAAAATATTCATGCGCAACAATTGCTTCAACTCTTTGGAATGCTGCATCTGTGCTGATTTCTGGATTAACTAATACCGCCGAGGTGTTAAAAATGTTAAGCCCTTTATTCTCCATTGCACCCATATTAAAATCATCAACNGCGACAATCATAAANANATCTAAATCATATTCTCGACCNTATTTTTCCTCGTCCCAACTCATAGAACGTTTAAGTGCNTCCATCGCATAATCGCACTTGTTTAGATCTTTTTCCTCAACAAAAATCTTCAGTACTACTTTTCTTCCAGACATTGTTTCAAAGGAATCTTCTAAAACACTCAAAGAGCCCGCAACTAACGCAAAAAGATATGAGGGTTTTTTATGAGGGTCATTCCAGACGGCAAAGTGATTACCGTCATCACATTTACCCTCTCTTAATAAATTACCATTTGACAATAGAACTGGATATTTTTTTTCATTCGCAATGATTTTTGTTGTGAACTCGCTCATCACATCTGGTCGATCCAAAAAGAAAGTTATTGATCTAAATCCCTCCGCCTCACATTGAGTACAAAACATTTTCCTAGAGCGATAAAGCCCCATCATCGTGGTATTTTCTTGAGGCTTTATTGCAACCTTAATCGATATTTCAAAAGAGTCAGGTACATTGGATATCAATAGATTATCTTTTACTAATTGATACTCATTCTTTTCGAGTCTGAGCCCATTTATATCAATCCATAGTAGATTAAGATTTTGATTGCCGTGAAGAGATAGAGAAGAGTCAGATTCGGGTAACTTTGGATTTTTTGACATTACAATTTTTGAGGTGACATAAGAAATATCATCCTCCAATTTAAACTCCAAAAACGTNTTCAAAATCAAAAATTTTGATGGCGCATAATCTTTTAATCTAACAGCTACTGGATTATCAGCTTTCATAAATTCTTCTCAAATGCCTTTAATTTCTGTTTGTCTTTAATCTGACCACTTTAAAATCTTTTCATCATTGGATTCAGCCGAACAAGAATCATCACCACTTATAAAACCTACTCGTTGATGTTCCTCTAGATTATTCTTTTCATACAATATAACTGCTTTAATGGTAATTTCTCGCTGTTCATCAGATAACTGTGTTCCATCTCGCCATTTACCTAATTCGATTGCCTCTTTAAAAAGCCGATACACCTCAGGAGTAATATTCTTTAAAAGGTCTCGCTCATTCATATNTTATCACTGCAGTAATTGAATCAAGACTCACGGACCNTAAGAAGGCTAAAAAGAAGTCCNAAAAATATTCCNATNATGAGGCCGCCTAAATGAGCGGCATTAGCTATACCAGATCCAAAAATAAATGGAATTATTGGAGTCATACAGAAAATTAACCAACCAATCATGAACCCAAAAATTCCCGGCGGCAAAGCAATCAAATCACTTNTAATAATTTTTGAAGCAACCCATAAATATCCGAGGAGAGCATAAACTACACCNGACATACCACCAAAATAAATNGATCCNCNCCATAAATATTGAATAAAATTAGAGGCTGCACCTGAGATGNTAACTACCAATAGNAAATGNGAAGAGCCCGNAAAATTCTCAATTTTTTCCCCTAAAATACCCAACCATAAACAATTAAATGCAAAATGNATCAAGCTGAAGTGCAAAAATATTGGTGATATCCATCTAAAAAATCCTAATCCAAAGTTAGGCTGAAAACTCAAATATTGAATTGTAAAATTAACATTGAAAACCACTAGCAGCCAACCAAAAAAACTTAAAATAGCTAACAAACCTACAGCTGGATTTTGCTTAACTTTCTGTGTCAAAGAAAAAGATCTATTTGCTTCATTCATGAGGATAATTTACTTCCCCATCCCAATTTCGATCTACAAGCATCATAAAAGTTGCTATTTTGAGGATGAATCAAAGTTATCTCATCCTTGTATCTCGAAATTGTGATTACATCACCAGGCATCGTAACGATGTCGTTCTGTCCATCACATGTCACAACTGGGTTTAATTTATTTGTCTCACTTACTGTTATATCAATGACTGACGCGCTGTCTAAAACAATTGGTCTGCTGCTTAAAGTATGGGGATTCATGGGGACCACGACCATCGCATTGAGTGTTGGATAGACCAAAGGCCCTCCGGCCGATAAGGAGTATGCAGTTGATCCAGTTGGCGAGGCTACGATTAAACCATCAGAACTCTGACTGTATACAAATTCTCCGTCCACATTGAGCTCAAAACTCATCATTTTAACGGCCATACCAGGATGAAGAGCAATATCATTGACCGCTATATCAGCTCCAATAAGCCTCGAATTTCTGTAGACAGACGCCTCCAAAAGAAAACGCGTGGAAGACTTAAAATCACCTTTTAAAACTGGGAAAAATAAATTCTCTATCTCATTAGGAGATATATCGGTCAAAAATCCTAAACGACCAAGGTTCACACCTAAAAGCGGAACCTTTGAGGATGCCATTTTTCGGCATGCTGAAAGCATGCTACCGTCGCCACCAACTACAACACATAAATCAATTTCGGCACAAAAATCATCAATTGATAACGTTGTGTCTTTTGATATACCTACATTTGCTGATGATGTCTTTTCAAAAAATACCCCACAACCGAAATCATCCAGTGATGCTTCCAATTTAGTTATAGCAGATCTCACATGAGAAGTGCCGTTGTTAGCATAAATACCAATTTTTTGAAAATGAGGCATAAATTTTCGATTAGTTACGACTTGAGTTGATTATACAGGTTGTTTTATCAATCGTATTAACTTTCAATATTGTAAATATCATAATCTTTCGTGTTTAAATTAACTTGAAGTATGACATAGTGTAAATTCATAAAATGTGTAATATAAAAGTATGGAAAGTATTGTTTTAATAGGGATGCCCGGGGCAGGTAAAAGCACTATAGGAGTGCATATTGCTGATCGTCTTAATCTGAAATTTGTTGATACTGATAAACTACTTGAAAACGAGATTGGAGACTCGATTCAAAGTTTTTTAGATAGTCATGGATACATAGAATTACGCAAACTTGAAGAAAGAATCATCTTGAGAGAGCGTCTAGAAAATAGAGTCATTGCAACTGGAGGCAGTGCAGTCTACTCAAAAAATAGCATGAAATATCTGAAGTCCCAAGCTAAAGTAATTTTTTTAAATGTTAGTGAGAAAGAGCTCGAAAAGAGAATAAATAACTTTTCATCAAGAGGGATTGCAAGAAAACCGGGGCAAAGTTTTTCAAGTTTATTCAGAGAACGACAAAAACTCTATCTCAAGAGTTGCGACTATGAAATAAATACTGACGATATAAGCATTCAGGCTACACTGGGGATGGTAGAAAAAATCGCCAGAAGTTAGAGCACATCCAATATAGAATCACATAAATAATCAATATTGTTAATATTTATTCCCGCGATGTTGATTCGAGTTGAAGAGACCATATAAATACCATGTATATCTCTTAACTTGGTAACTTGATCAGGTGTTATTCCAAGAAAAGAAAACATGCCTTTTTGCATTTTTATATGAGAAAAATCCTGCCCATGATTATTTGTTTCAAGTTTTTGACATAACATATTCCGCATAGATTCAATTCTTCGCCTTACCTGCTCAAGCTCTTTTTCCCACTCTTGTCGAAGTGCATGATCACCCAAAACGGCAGCTACTAATAGTGCGCCGTGCGCTGGTGGCATCGAGTAAAGTGATCTTGCCGCAGACATCGCGTGGCTTAAAACTATCTTTGATTGCACATCACTTGAACATAAAAATGATATCGCACCTGTTCTTTCTCTATACAAACCGAAATTTTTCGAGCAGGACGACGCAACCATTAATTCAGGCAAATTATTAACTAAAATCCTCAAACCTTGCACATCTTCATCTAAGCCGTCACCAAGTCCTTGATAAGCGATATCGACAAAAGGGATAAATCCCGTTTGGCTAGCTACTGAGGAAACCTCGCTCCACTGACTTAGCGTCAGATCAGCACCAGTTGGATTATGACAACAACCGTGCAACAGAACAAAATCGCCAGCAGGAATTTTATTAAGTTGCGCAATCATCGCATCGAAATCAATTGAATGCGTTTTAAAATCATAATACGGATAAGTTTTTATTTTTAATCCTGTTTTGGTCATTATTGGAATATGGTTCGCCCAAGTAGGGTCTCCAATCCAAATCGTAGCGTTTTCCTTCGTTCTAGCAATTACTTCCGCTCCAACTCTGAGGGCACCTGATCCACCAGGAGCTTGCAAAGTACAGAATTTATCAGAAATTGAAATAGAATTTTCAGATCCAAAAATTAATTCAGATATATGAGTGTTGTAATCAATATCGCCGGTCATACCTTGGTAGGTTTTGGTATTTTCATTTTGATGAAGGGCAAATTCTGCCTTTTTTACAGCAGTCATTATTGGAGTTTTTCCGCTATCATTCTGGTAAACACCGACACCGAGATCGATTTTAGTCTCTCTTGGGTCAGCCTTGAATGCGTTCATCAATCCCAAAATTGGGTCAATGGGCACTGGTTTCAATCTTTCAAACATAGTATAAAGTCCTGAGTTATAGGGAAGATTGTACTACTAATTTATTTAATTAAAGCTCTGCTCCATCCAAAAATTGTTCGATTAAAGTATTGAAAAGCTGTGGTTTCTGAACATGTAACCAGTGGCCACATTCATCTAGAATCTTAAGCTTATAATTCGGGAATAAAGCTCCAATTTGAGATTTATGTTTTTCTTGAATGTAAGCAGACTTTTCACCTTTCAAAAAGAGCGTCGAACTCTCAAAAGGATCACCCTTTGGAGCTGCCACTAAATTGGTATAATAATTTTTCTCGATTACTTTCAAATTTATTTTTATTTGGTATGTACCATTATTCGATTTCGATATGTTTTTTAAAAGAAAGGATCTCATATCCCTATCATGAATATGCCTCGCTAAGAGTTTATCTGCCGCAGCTCTGTCATAAATTATGTCTTTTGATAGATCTACTAAGGCTTCTAAAATTAAGTCATGTTTTGGAGCATAGGCTACTGGAGAAATATCGGCAACTACTAAGTTTAAGCATCTGTCAGAATAGTTTAAGGCAAATTGCATTCCAACTTTTCCACCAAGCGAATGACCAACAACTGAAGTAGCCTCAATATCCAAATAATCCAATAAGGTAACGAGATCCTCTGACATCGACTGCAAATCCATAACATCACTGTGGAACGAATCACCTTGATTTCGCAAATCACAACTTATCACTCGATAACTATCTGACAACGCTCTTGCGAGGCCTCCCAGATTTGTTAGTGATCCAAACATACCATGGAGCAAGACAACTGGTGTCCCTTGACCATGTTCAACGTAATTTAAACGCATTCACTCATTACCCTTTTCACGTCTATACTTTTCTTTATTTTTTTTCCCTTTTGCATAAAGACCAGGTCTCATTG
>PALW01000034.1 GCA_002710745.1 Porticoccaceae bacterium | reverse complement strand
AAAAATGAAGTCGGATATTTGGCAAAAAATTTATTGAGTTTGGGGTTTGAATTAGTTGCAACCAAGGGCACAGCAGAGATAATTAGGAAAGAGGGTCACCCGGTTCAGGTTGTTAACAAGGTAGCAGAGGGTAGACCACATATAGTTGATATGATTAAGAGTGATAGTATTGATATGATTATCAACTCCACCGAGGGTAGAGAGGCGATAAGAGATTCGGGTACTATAAGATCTAGCGCAGAACAGCGTGGAATTTATTGTACCACGACAATAGCAGGTGGAAACGCAGCATGTGAAGCTTTGAGGTTTAAGGGAGATATCAAAGTTCGAAGTTTACAAAAACTGCATTCGGAGATAACTTGATGCAAAAAACTGTTATGACTCCTTTTGGAGAGGCGGCTTTAAGAGATGAGCTTGAGCATTTAACTCGAGTCATTCGACCTCAGATCGTTGATGCGATCGCGACTGCGCGAGAGCACGGAGATTTGAAAGAAAATGCTGAATATCATGCGGCAAGAGAGCAACAAAGCTTCACCGAGGGTCGAATTCAAGATATTGAATCTAAGCTCGCTAATTCCGAGGTTGTCGATATCTCAAAAATACCCTCAGGAGACAAAGTCATATTTGGTTCTTTGGTAAACATTATCAATGTAGAGACTGATGAAACTTTTGAATATAGGATTGTTGGTGATGATGAAGCTGATGTTAATCAAGGTAAAATTTCCTATAAATCTCCGATTGCTAGAGCCTTGATAGGTAAGGAAGTTGGCGATATTGCTGTTGTTGAAGCTCCAAGCGGCGAAATTGAATACGAGATTGACGCTGTTACCTATAATTAATTTTAGTTTTTGCTTTTAATAAAAGCTTAGGATTGCTCAGAATAGATTTTAATCATACCACTCAAGGTATTGGTCAAGTGATCTGCCTCTTCTTCGGAGTAAATTAGGGGTGGCAGTAATCGTATTATATTTTCGGCTGTCACATTTATTATGATCTTATTTTTTATACCAATAGAAAATAAGTCCTTACATGGTCTGTCTAGTTCAATCCCAATCATGCATCCCATTCCTCTGATTGATTTAACAGCGGTGACATTTGCAAGTGTCGAGCTCAAGCTATCGACTATCCGCTGACCTATATTTTTGGCATTTATCAAAATGTCTTCACTGTAAATCGAATCAATTGTCGCTATGGCAGCAGCACATGCAAGAGGATTTCCACCAAATGTTGATCCATGAGATCCGGGCTGCAAAATATCGCTAGCAAGCCCTGACGCAAGGCAAGCACCGATTGGAAAGCCGTTACCTAGACCCTTGGAAGTTGTAACAACATCTGGTTGAACCTTATTATGTTGATAGCAAAAGTATTCTCCTGTTCTTCCATTCCCAGTTTGTACTTCATCAAGCATTAACAGCCAGTTGTTCTCTCTACAAATCTTTTCGAGTTCATTGAGGTAGTTATCATTTGGAATGTTTATTCCTCCTTCCCCCTGAATAGGCTCTACAAACACAGCACAAATATTTTTGTTTTCTTTTGCTATGTTTTTTACAGCATGAATGTCATCAAAGTTAACCCTTTCAAAACCAGTTAAAAGTGGTTCAAAGCCTACTTGAACCTTTTTTGCGCCAGACGCACTTATTGCCGCTAAAGTCCTTCCATGAAAAGCATTGCTTGTTACCAGAATTGTAGGAATTTCTATTCCTTTATTTCTTCCATACATTCTTGCGATTTTGATTGCGGTCTCATTTGCTTCAGCCCCTGAGTTGCAAAAAAAGGCATTGGACATCCCTGAAATATCGCATATTTTTTTGGATAGTATTTGCTGGTTTGAGGTTGCAAAAAAATTAGAACAGTGAACAAGTTGCTCAGACTGCAGAGCTATCGCCTCAGATATTGCTGGATGAGAGTGGCCCAGCCCACAAACTGCAATTCCTGAAAGAGCGTCAAGGTATTTATCACCAGTCTGATCATATAGCCAAGCACCCGATCCATGGGAAATGAGCAGCTCGGGTGCACCATAGGTATTCATTAAATTTTTCATAAAGTGTTAATAAAAGTCTATAATTGAGAACATGATGCAAAAGAAGTGAAGAAACGAGTTCGCTCTTTGGATACAATATACAATCTATTATTTTTATAGCAAAGCAATTATATTTGTAAATGGCAAAGATTTTAAAAAGAGTTGCTCAACTTTTAAAAATCTACAACAAAAATTCAGCAAATTTTGGAAATCAGCATGGATACGTTAAGTCTTATAAAGCAGCAAGTTGAGGAGAATGCGGTTATTCTCTATATGAAAGGCACTCCTAATCAGCCTCAGTGTGGTTTTTCTTCTAGAACAGTTCAGTCTTTAATGGAGTGTGGGCAAAAATTTGCTTACGTAAATATTCTTGATAATCAGGATATAAGACAAGAGTTGCCAAAATTTGGTCATTGGCCGACATTTCCTCAATTATGGGTGAATGCTGAGCTTATTGGCGGGTGTGACATCGTCACTGAAATGCATGCAAAAGGTGAACTGAAGCCTCTGATTGATGAGGCGCTCTCTGATAGCCAGTAAAGTTTTCTTGTAAAATCTCGATAATCAAACCGTTCTGAGTCTTATTTTTGTAACTGCAAATGATAAGGATTATCATTATTGTTGACATAGTTAATAAGACTAATTATCATTCGCAAATACAAGGTAATATTCCGTTACTTTGGTACATTAAACTTACATCTCATGGAGTAAATATAATGATGAATTCGTTCATTTCAAAGTTAATAATGTTTCTAATGGTAGCGGTTCTAGCTGGATGTGGCAGTGGAGACAATACCCCTCCTGATGCTGATGGTGATGGAGTAGAAGATGCACTTGATGCATTCCCAAATGATCCAACAGAAACGACTGATACTGATGGAGATGGTGTTGGCGACAATGCTGATGCATTCCCCACAGATGCATCTGAGACAACTGATACTGATGGAGATGGTGTAGGTGACAATGCAGATGCGTTTCCAAATGATCCCTCAGAAACAACAGATACTGACGGTGATTCCGAGGGAGATAACGGTGATAACTGCCCAGCTGTTGCAAACGCAGACCAGACTGATACCGATGCAGATGGAACAGGAGATGCGTGTGATGCAGACATGGATGGAGATACATTGGCGAACGAGGCTGATAACTGCCCACTAGTTTCAAATGTTGATCAGAAAGATTCTGATGTGAATGGTTCAGGTGATGCATGTGATGCAATGCCCACAGTTTATGCATATGACAATGCTGCTTTTCCCGAGTCTGATTCATCAGTTAGCTACACAGGACAAACAGCCCGTCAAGTCTTAATCGCTGACATGGCTTACTATATGGAAAATGTTCTAGTGGAGGACACAGCTGTTCCAGCAGTGGGCAAAGTTGCTGCGATGAGTTTCTTTATATATGGGACTGATGCAGACGTTGCGGATACATTGATTGGAACTTATATCAAGGATTCTGCCAATGTAACACTTAAAGATGCAGCTACTTATGGAGATATCTCAACTGGAAAGAACCTCCATAAGAAAATTGCAGGAGGTGATGGTGAAGGTGGAGGTGAAACTTCACGGCTTATTGATGGCGAATTCTTTGGTTGGGATGAGGGAAGTCCAGCATTACCGATTGATCTTGTTAATCAGTGGATTGAAACGCAAGCTAACCTGGCCTCAGACGGTGTGGCTACGATCGTTGTAGATGCCTCCGGTGCGTCTTCTGCTGCGCATGTTAATGTAGACGCGCACGGAAGAAACTACCGGCAGCTGATGCAAAAGTTTCTTATGGGAGCTGTAAACTTCTCACAAGGCACCAACGACTACTTCATGACCAATTTCATTGGAACTAATAGTGATGGAATTAAATACATTGCGGCTCAGGATGGGACGAAGGCATATACTTATGCTGAGCACAAATTTGATGAAGGATTTGGTTATTATGGTGCAGCCCGAGATGGAATGGATTATACAGATTTGGAGGCAAGAGCAAAAAGTGGTCGTGATGAATACAAAAATGGATATCATGATTCTGATGCTGATGGCATGATAGATCTGCGTAGTGAATATTTCTTCGGTCATTCTCAGAACTGTGCGAAAAGAGATGCAGGCTCTGCCTCTGGTCCAAATCCGACGGATTTTTCCACAGAAGCGATGGAGCCTATGTTGGCGGCGCGTCAAATATTAAGTAATGCCGCGAATAAAGCAAATCCAGAATTAACAGAAGCTGAGAACACAAAGATGCAAGAGCATATCCATCATGCGTCTATTGCATGGGAAAAATGTATTGCTGCAACAGCAGTGCATTATGTAAATGATGTGTTGGCCGATATTGGTGAATATAGTAATGGTGCGCCTGCGAGTGTTGGTAACTTTGAAAATGTTGCAAAGCATTGGTCAGAACTCAAAGGATTTGCATTAAGCTTGCAGTTTAGTCCGGCATCTCCATTCAGAGATGAGGCTGTTACAGCAGTTGATTTGGATGATCTTAAAAAGGTTCTATCGCTCTTAGGTGATGCGCCAGTTTTGGCAGATGGGAGTCAAAACGGTATTCCAGCGAGTGGATCGGCGTCTGATGCTGTATACGCATATGCAGGAAAACTGGTGGAGGCAAGAGATATTTTGCAGGCTGCATACGGATTCTCTGACCATAATACTGTAACTTGGTAATATTTTTTCTAGGATGATCTGGATCCTGCTTGTTTAAGTATGTTGAAAGGGGCTAACTTTGGTTAGCCCTGTCTTTTTTAGGTAGTTAATAGGNAGTTTCTTATGAGTACATTTGGAAAGTTAACAGTATCTCTTTTAGTTTTAGGTCTAACTGCCTGTGGTGGAGGCGGTGGTGGTGGGTCAGATACAACTCCGTATGAGCCCGAACCTCCGGCGGATACTACTCCACCGGTTATAACATTGGTGGGTGCGTCCTCCCTGACATTAGAGATGGGAGATACTTATGAAGAACTCGGAGCGACGGCCTCTGATGACGTTGATGGAGATATTAGTGGTGATATTGTTATAGACAATAGCGCGGTTGATGGCTCGTCCCTAGGTGATTATCTCGTGACCTACAATGTATCAGACTCGGCTGGTAATCAGGCGCAAGAAAAAACTAGAAATGTTAGTGTTGTGGAAACAGCAAGTCCCGTTGACACGACTGCTCCCGTTATAACATTGAAGGGAGACAACCCTCAAACTGTTAATCTAAATGACGCATATACCGAGGCTGGTGCGACTGCTGTTGATGATGTCGATGGAGACATAAGTTGGAGCATAGTAGTTGATGTTTCTAATGTAAAAACAGATACGATTGGATCGTATGATGTCACTTATAACGTTGCTGACTCTGCTGGGAATGAGGCTGAGACCATCATTCGAGTGATCAGTGTTGTTGATCCGAATGCCTCAGTGACAAAAACATCCGTTTTGACTTCAATTGTTGACACGATTGTTATGCCAAATTACAAAAACTTGTCTGACAGTGCTTCAAACTTTGCACAAGCTGATGGACCTTTAGCGAGTTATTGTGATTCGCTTGGAACAGACTCTGAGGATGAGGCTTATATGGTGGCTAAGAATTCTTGGCTCGACCTTATGCAACTCGTCCAAAAAGCAGAACTGGGTAACTTTGGTCCCGGTGCAAGAAACAATAAAGCTTTGCGAAACAATATTAATTTTCATTACGATGACCAACAGCTTTCTACCTGTGCAACTGATGTTGCAGTGGTAAGGGCAAACAGTGATGCGACATATGACGTTTCTGTTACAACAGGAAACCAACGAAGTATAGCGGCGACCGAATACCTGCTTTTTAACCCCCAATTAGATCATACATGCGCATCAAATGTCTCGACCGTGTCTTCTTGGAACGAATTACCAGACCTAGATCGGAAGCAGCAAAGATGCCANTTNAATCAATTAATTGCCACAGACGTGTCCTCAAACGCNAGTCAAGTATATACAGACTGGACCTCGTACAGAGAAGGATTTTTAGATCCGGGTGAGATAGGTACAAATTTTGAGTTAATGACTGATGCTTTGTTCTATTTTGAAAAGATTACAAAATCAACTAAATTAAACGGCCCGCTAGGGGTTGACTCCCTTTGCTCTGACGAAAATCTAACATGTCCTGACTTACTTGAATCACCATTTAGTGAGACTACCCTTCACAACGTGAAAACTAATGCAGAACAACTTTATGAAATTTTTGATTTGGGATTGGATGACTTGGCTGACGAGGTTTCTGGGAATAATTGGTCGTCGTCCTTCAAGGCACTGATTTCTGGAGTGGTTGATGAAATTAACTTAATTGTTGCTGCTGATGATTACGTTTCCTTAAAACACTTTGTCAATCAAATTGAGTCTTCAGAAGATGGAACGGCCTGCGCCAATGCATTTAATAATCCAGATGTAGCTTCAGAGTTTCCTGCATGTAATTTAGCGGGGATGATGAAGCGAATTACGGATGATTTAAAAATAGAGTTTATTACTTATTTGGGTGTCGATCTCCCAGAGAGCACGGGTGGGGACACAGACTAATTTGAAAAATTTCACAGGATTTTTTTTAGTTTTAATAAATTTTTTTGCTCTCACTTCCGTTTGCGAATCTGACGAACAGGAAATCATGGAAGTTCTGATTATTGGCAGTAATGCTGATTTGATGGATTTGGCCGGTTCTGGTGCTAAAATATCTGAAGGGGATATTTCACTGCATAAATACTCTGACTTAAATCAGTTAATGAGTTTTGTGCCTGGCGTTTATGTGCGTGAAGAGGATGGCTTTGGACTTAGGCCGAATATAGGTATAAGAGGAGCAACTTCGGATCGTAGCCAGAAGGTTACGATCTTGGAAGATGGAGTTTTAATTGGTCCTGCACCGTATTCTGCACCAGCAGCCTATTACATAACCAACGCTGCAAGGCTTTCATCAATAGAGGTATTAAAAGGCCCATCGGCAATACTTAGCGGTCCTCATACCGTTGGTGGAACATTAAATCTCTTGACGAAATCTGTACCAAAAACTAACGAGCACTATTTATCAGCAGAACTTGGAACGGACGGGTATAAAAAGATTCGTGCCGAGAGTGCAATCGTGGGTGATAACACAGGAGTACTAATTGATGCANTGAGATACCAGAGTGACGGCTTCAAATATCAAGATAATGGGGAANACACAGGTTTCGTGCGAAATGATTTTAACTTAAAGATTCAACGTAAATTGGATACAGAACTAAATCAGTTCATCAACCTAAAAATAGGCTATGCCGACGAAGATGCAGATGAAACCTATTTAGGCTTGACCGATGATGACTTCACTCAGTCCCCAAATAGAAGGTATTCAGCGTCTCAGTTAGATCGTTTTGTCTCAGATCACAAACAATTTCATGCGTCGCACGATATATCTTTTACAGATCGTCATGAAATTAGTTCTAAGATATATTTGAATGAGTTTAATCGGTCATGGAATAAGTTTGATGGATTTATAGATGGGCCCAGAACTCAAGACGTCTTGAGTTCACCGGAGTCCTACCGAAGTGCATATGAAACGCTTACTGGCGTGAGAGACTCGATAGTCGGTGACTTCACAGATCTTACAATAGATGTTACAGATAATTACCGAGAATTCAGTTCTAAAGGAGCTCAGGTTGATATACGAGCGGTCGTTAACTTATTTGATATCGAGCATTCTTTGCGAGTGGGTATCAGATATCATCATGATGATGTGCGAAGGCAGCATCAACAAAAGAGCTATCTAATGCGAAATAAGCAATTGGTCAGCGATGGGATTCAAAGACCACTAAAGTCAGATAATTATGCAGAGACGACAGCTCTGGCTATGTATATTTCAAATGAGATTACTTTTGATGATCTGAAATTAACTTTAGGATTACGACACGAAGAAATNGATGGAGATTTTGATAATAGATTGACATCAANCCTATCTAAAAATAAGCAGTCAATCACAGCACCCGGTNTAGGCNTGAATTATCAGTTAAATGATAGTTTAGGTATTTTAGCAGGGATTTATGTAGGCTTTTCTCCCGCTGGCCCTGGAAAGCAAGACACCGAAGCTGAGGANAGTATCAATCTTGAGTATGGATTCAGATATCACAACGACTCACTCAACATAGAGTTGATAGCTTTTGAGAGCGATTACGATAATTTATTAGGACGTTGTAGAGCTTCAGATTCTGACTGTGAGATTGGTCAAGAGTTCACGGGTGGAGGAGCACTTGTANAGGGGACAGAGTTTATGATTGGTGAATCATGGCAGATATCTGAGACTATTTTATTGACAACAGATTTTGTTTATACGTACTCAAAATCGAAATTCCAGAGCTCTTTTTTCTCCAATTTTTCGCAGTGGGGTTTGGTGAATGAAGGAGACTCTCTACCTTATATACCNGAGCATGTTGGAAGACTCGATGTAGCTTTCGATGCTGATAAATTGTCGGTTAACTTAGCTGCTAAATATCAACACGGAATGCGTGAGGTCCCAGGAATTGGAGCCGTCGATTCAGATCTTCATACTGACAATCTAGTTACCCTAGATGTAAGTATATCTAAAGAATTAGGTAATGACTCTGATATCAAATTTTCAGTGCGGAATCTAATGGATGAAAGGTACATCGTGTCTCATNGACCATTTGGAGCGAGACCAAATTTGCCGAGAATGNTNATGCTTGAAGGGCGATATAAACTTTAATTTGAGATATTTTTGAATGTTTGAGTTACTNGNGGCACCTGCAGAAAAATTTTTTGACCCAAGTGAGAGAGTTTACTGGGGTTATCTCTTGTCTGCTCTCGTAATAGCCTCAGCTGTTGTTTCCTTTCAGGAGAAGAGGTTTCGACCATTGAGTCAACTCAGAAGGCTGTTCAATAAAAACTATTGGATCAATAGGTCAACTTTATATGATTTAGTATTATTGGTTGTTAATACAATNATGAGAATCACACTTTTAATTCCNCTGTTTGGNAGCCATGTTGCGGTAACAGTCTTAGTAGGTGGATTTCTTCAAGATTCTCTCGGGGATGCACCAAGCATNGAGATGAGTTGGGTTTGGATCGCAATTGCCTTTAGTGTTTCCTATTTGATTCTTGATGATTTGAGCCGATTTCTTCTCCATTATTGTATGCATAATGTTGACTTTCTTTGGTATTTTCACAAAACACATCACAGCGCCACTACCCTTACGCCCCTGACTATTTTTCGTGTTCATCCTGTGGAAAGCTTACTGTACTTTACGCGACGGCTTTTAGTTTTTGGATTTGTGACAGGTGTTTTCATATGGCTTTTTTCCAGTAAATTGACAGGGCTACAAATATTGGGTGTCGATATGTTTGGTTTTTTGTTCAATTTGGCCGCAGCTAATTTACGGCACTCTCACATTTGGATTTCTTTTGGAAAGTTAGAGAAAATTTTTATTAGTCCGGCCCANCATCAGATTCATCATTCCGTGGGCAGTAATCATTTTAACATGGGCAGCATATTCTCTTTTTGGGATCGAATTGCAGGAACATTACTATTATCTGGTAAAAAACGAGAACTGACGTTTGGCCTGCAAAAGAGCGATGAAAGGGTAGTGAAAAGAGGTGCAGATATGCAATTAATAGAAACTCGAGAAATGATAAATTAATCTTGCTGTATTAATCTCTTGCTCTTCCATGGTCTTCTAATTTCTTCTCTAAATACTGGGAAAGCGTGTTTANATCGATCTANNAAATATCTATCTAGTGTGACCTCAACCATTGGAAATGCGATTTCATGCCACGGAATTTCTTCTTCATTAAATAGTTGGACTTCNAAGGATTCTTCAGTAGGGCCAAANTTCTTGCTTTTAATNTCACCNNTGAAGAACACATACACCTGACTGATTTGAGGGATATCAAAAATAGCATATAAAGTTGGNTCAATTATTTCTGCATTGGTTTCTTCTTTACATTCACGAAGCGCGCCCTCTAAAGTTGATTCACCTAATTCGTGGAAACCTGCAGGTAGCGTCCAGAAACCCCGTCTTGGTTGTATCGCTCTTTTGCATAGCAAAACTTGCTCCTTGTANGTTGGCAAAACGCCCACTACCGTTTTTGGNTTCTGATAATGTATTACATTGCAATTTGAACATATATACCTTGGGCGGTTGTCTCCTTCAGGAATTGATTTTATGACGGCAGATCCGCATTCAGTACAAAAGTTCATGTGAGGCTCATTATGTTATTTCTTCAGAGTATAATGCACATATGAAAATGCATATAGTAAATAGATTGAGTCGATACCCTGTTATAGAAAGTACCCCCAAAAGTGCTAGGACGTCAAAATCAGCTGCGGTACTAATAATTTTAAAGGATCTTGAGAAAGAGCCAAGTTTGATTCTAACCAAAAGAGCCGCGAATTTAAGACATCATGCTGGACAGGTCGCCTTTCCGGGAGGCATGTGGGAGAGTGATGATAAGTCACTCACAGAAACAGCTTTGAGAGANGCTTCAGAGGAAATTGGACTATCGAGAGAATNTGTGGAGATAATTGCAATGCTTCCTCCAGCATCTCCCTGGAGAAGAGACATCGATGTCACTCCATTTGTTTCAACGGCAGTTGGTGATTTAGATTTGACGGCAAATCCAGATGAAATTGAATCTATATTTGATGTGCCNNTAAAAGCTTTTTTAGATATGGATAGTTATGATTTTATTGAATTTGGCTCAGATAGCGGACAGAGTGGCGCAGACATTAAATTACCAGTGTTGGTATATAATAAAAATAAAATTTGGGGATTTACTTTAAAAGTAATCACCGACTTGATTGAACAGGTAATGGATGTATCAATGGCAAAAATTTGGAGTAAAATTCATTAAAATCGATGTTTAGGTATTGAGATGTTATATAAATTTGGGAAAGATTTACCAAATGNGCATGAAAGTGTTTTTGTTGCCAAAAGTGCTGATGTGATCGGTAAAGTTGAACTAAAAGAAGAATCTAGTGTTTGGTTTAATGCAGTTATAAGAGCAGATCTGGATAAAATTGAGATCGGTCAAAGAACAAANGTGCAAGANGGTGCCGTGCTCCATGTTGATCCGGGGCAACCAATGCATATTGGTGATGACGTTACTATAGGTCATCAAGCTATGGTCCATTGTAAAAGTGTCGGTGATAGNTCTCTTATTGGAATTCATGCTGTTGTTCTTGAAGGAGCTGTTGTTGGCAAAGATTGTTTAATTGCAGCCAACGCTCTAGTGAAATCTAATGCAGTAATACCAGATGGTTCTATGGTTGTCGGGTCGCCAGGTAAAATAATCAAGCAAGTAGATGAAAGAATGAAGTCAATGATTCATGCAGGGGCATTAATGTATGTTCAGAAGGCAAAAGATATGATGTCTACTTTAGAGGCTCAATAACAAGAGCGTACCATTTTCATTCTGTATTTTAGGGCTTTTTTGATGGATTAGGTAGTTTAGACACTGATACTTTTTTCACCATGGCTCCTTCTATATTTGCCGTTTCAAAGCANTAATTATCGATCAAAAAGCTTATATTTCCATCCGGTATATTTTCAAGTTGTTCGAGAACTAAGCCGTTTAGTGTCTTAGGGCCATCAGTCGGCAACGACCAACCAGTGGCTTTATTTATTTCTCTTATCGTGGCCCCACCATCAATCTCAAATTTATCTTTTGAAATTTTATGAATCTCATCAATCTGATCAGCTATGTCAGTTGTAAAGTCACCGACNATTTCCTCAAGTATATCNTCTAAAGTTACCAATCCTTGAACTTCACCATATTCATCAACCACAATTCCAAANCGCGCTTTTTTATCACGGAAATTTAAAAGTTGATTCATTAAGGTTGTACTCTCTGGGATGAAATACGCTTTTTCTGATAGTTGACGAACCAGTTTATGTGAGACCTTTTGTGATTTTAATAAGTGATGTGCTTTCCTCGTATTAAAAACGCCAATGATATTGTTTATATCGCCTTTGTATAAAGGTTGTCTTGTATATTCAGAANNCAAAATAGCCGATTTAATGGAATCTATTGGCTCCTCCAAGTCAATTCCTTGCATCTCATTTCTAGGAATCATGATGTCTTCAATAGTGATGTTCTCAAGATCCAGTATTCCTTTNAGCATGCCCTGATTATTGCTGGATANCTTGTGACTGGACAGATCAACCAGAGATTTGAGTTCCTCAGAATCNAGNCCNTCATCTCTATCTTTGGTTGGATCAAANCCTAATAGNGAGATTACAAAGTTGGTAAATTTNTTTATCAAAACAACTAATGGAACCATAACTTGCATTAATGGTCGCAGGATATGNCTTGTCCTAAAAGCAAACCACTCTGGATTTTGAGCCGCGATTGTCTTCGGGGTTACCTCAGAGAAAACTAAAACTAAAACCGTCAGCGATGCAGTTGCAACCCATGGCGCTGCGGCTTCACCAACATAAATGATGGCTAGCATATTAGCTATTATCGCTGCCAAAATGTTAACAGCATTGTTACCAATCAGTATTAATCCAATCAACCTATCTGGTTTTTCCAAGAGTTTAGCTGCCCGACGAGCGCCAGAACTTTTTTTCTTCTGGTGCCGCAGTCTGTATCTATTAAGCGCCATCATGCCTGTCTCTGAGCCAGAGAAAAAAGCGGAAAGGATAAGCAGTATTACTAGTAAAACCCACAGGATAGTGGGATCTGACATGTCCAAAAATTTGTCCAATTAATTACATCATGTATATGTTGAAGTACTTGATTAAAATAAGCAACTTAGAATTGTAAATTTCGAATTAAATCAATAAGAATTCTATGACTATTTTACTTCCAACATAGGCCATTAAGATTGAAATAAATCCTGCCCATGTCCATGCAATTGCCACGTTTCCTCTCCATCCTCGCTGGTATCTTCCCCAGAGAAGAATCACGTAAGTGATCCAAGCCAGAGAGCTCAAGATGACTTTATGCAATAGCTTTTGCTCGAATAAATTATCATAGAATAAGAATCCTGAACCAAGAGATAAAGTGAGCAAAACAACACCAATCCATATGAGTTCAAAGAGAAAATTTTCCATAGTTTGTAGTGGTGGAAACGAGTTGATCAGAAAGTTTTGATTTTTTTGTTTTAACTGCAAATGGTGATAACCCGTCATCATTGAGTGAAGCGCTGCAATTGCCAGGAAACTATAGGAAAGAAATGAAATGATAATATGTATTTGTATCGGCAAAGATAGATCAATCAATGTTTTTGTTGGCGATATAAATTGACCTAATAAAAGACTAAATATTGAAATCGGAAAGAGTACCAAATACATGCTGTGAAGTGATTTATTAAAGCTACTGATAAAAATCACAGTGTTGATAATAAAAGCTATTAAAACAAAGGTCTTGAAGAGGCTTAGATCTAGACCATTTTCTACAAGCAGTAAATCAACAACAGTAATTAAGTGGAACAGAAGTATTAGGGCTAACGCATTCTGGAATTTTGGAAATTTGTTACTCAATCCTTTGATCAGATTGATTAAAAGATAAAAAAAACCAAAAACATAGGATAAAATTGTTATAAATGTAATAGCTGACATATAGAGAGAGGTTAACAAAAACGTCCTTTAGTTTGGCATAATTGGCTTTGATGTTGAAGTCGCAATGATAATTATTATCAATAAAAGATAAGTGGAATTAGGTAATTTGTATGGCAATTTTTTCAAGTCTCTCGGAAAAACTAAGTAACAGTATTAAGAAGATTTCTGGCAAAGCAAGTCTTAGTGATAAAAATATTCAAGATACTTTGAGGGATGTGCGTATTGCATTGCTTGAGGCCGATGTTGCTCTTCCTGTAGTTAAGCAATTTCTTAATGATGTAAAAGATCGCGCGTTGGGGGTTGAGGTGGCAAGTAGTCTTAATCCCGGTCAACAGTTCCTCAAGATAGTCAAAAGTGAACTTGAAGTCTTAATGGGAGAAAAAAATGAGGGTGTTGATTTAGTAGGTAAACCTCCCGCGGTTATTATGATGGCAGGACTTCAGGGAGCTGGTAAAACAACCACTGCAGCAAAATTAGCTAAATATATTAAGAGTGATAAAGGTAAGAAGGTCATGTTGACCTCGGCAGACGTCTATCGGCCTGCAGCAATAGAACAACTCAAAATTCTTTCCTCAGAAGTAGACGTAGAGTTTTTCGAGAGCTCTCCAAGTCAAAAACCTAAAGATATAGTTGCAGCCGCTATAGCCATGGCAAAAAAGAAATTTATAGATGTCTTGATTATTGATACAGCCGGCAGATTGCATATTGATAATGAAATGATGGGAGAATTAAAACAATTGGTTGCATTGACGAATCCAGCTGAGCTTCTTTTTGTCATTGATGCGATGATTGGTCAAGATGCTGTAAACACGGCAAAGGTTTTTAACGACAGTTTGCCGTTATCTGGAGTAATTTTAACGAAAGTGGATGGGGATACTCGGGGGGGAGCCGCACTTTCAGTTAGACAGGTTACAGGTAAGCCCATCAAGTTCTTAGGAGTAGGCGAAAAAACAGATGCGCTTGAGCCTTTTCATCCCGATAGACTCGCATCAAGAATTCTTGGTATGGGTGATATGTTGTCACTCATTGAAGAAGTTGAAAGCAAAGTTGATAAAGAGAAAACTGACAAATTAGCCAAAAAAGTTATTAAAGGTAAACGTTTTGATTTAGATGACTTACGAGATCAATTACAACAAATGAAAAATATGGGCGGCATGTCGAACATGCTTGACAAGTTACCAGGAATTGGAAACATGGCTCAAGTCGCAGAGACTGCACAAGCCAATCAACAATTCGATAAAATGCAATTCATCCTTGATTCAATGACACCGCATGAACGACGCTATCCTGATATATTAAATGGCTCGCGCAAACGCCGAATAACGAGTGGGTCGGGTACTACAATCCAGGATTTAAATCGCTTAATGAAGCAACACAAGCAAATGAGCAAGATGATGAAAAAGATGAAAGGCAAAGGGATGCAAAACATGATGCGGAGTATGAGCGGCATGATGAACCAAGGAGCTAGCGGTATAGGCAAAGGATTTCCAAGATTTTAAAAACCTTTTCTTAATGTTAGTCCAATGTTACGAGAAAAAAGTATTCCAATTGTCATTGTTTTAGAATAGACTGAC
>PALW01000033.1 GCA_002710745.1 Porticoccaceae bacterium | reverse complement strand
GACTCTCTGGCGAGATCTAGCAAAGATGGCGTTAATCCTGGAGATACAATAAATTTACAACCAATATCTTGCGAAAGTTTGAATTGTTTTTCGTTGCATACAGTTCCAGAACCAACAATCAATTCTGGTACAGAATTTATGATTTTTGTTATGCTCTCTATTGCTGCATCGGTTCTAAGTGTTACCTCTAAGACCGATATACCCCCAGATAGAAGAGTTTCAGCAAGAGGAATTGCATGCTCTACCTTCTCAATCGCAACTACTGGAATAATAGAGTGTCCATCTAGAATACTAGTCATGCCCTTATTACCTCGTTTAGCTTTTTTGCAGCGCCGAGTAAACATAGATTTTCCCTTTTAATGATATATACAGGTATTGTCTTTAGATAACTTACGAACCTACCTTTGTCTTCGAACTTATTTCTAAAATTACTACTTAAGAAAAAGTTTAAAAATTTAGGGATGACTCCACCTGCTATATAAATACCCCCTTTTGCCCCATATGTAAGGGCCAAATTACCCGCAGCACTTCCCATACCCTCACAAAACATATCAAGAGTTGCAACTGAATTAGAGTCAGCTCGCGCAAGAGCCGCCTCAACAATCTCCGCAGGGGAGGATAAACTAGGTTTTGATGCTCTCATGGTACATAGCGCCAAGTATATATTGAAAATTCCCTTACCACTTAATAACCGCTCAAGTGAAACTCGACCAAATTTTGACCTTAAACATTTTACGACCTCTCCTTGAGCTTCACTAACCGGAGAGTAATCAGCATGCCCTCCCTCCGTCTCAATGACATGATAACCGCCATTAAATGGAAGCAATGCGGCCACACCAAGCCCAGTTCCCGCCCCTAAAATTCCAATAGCTCGATTTGCAACTGGCTCGTGACCTCCGATTTGTATAGTGTCATCAGGTTTTAATTCTGTTACACCATGAGCCACCGCTTCAAAATCATTAATAATCACTAATATTTCACATTTGAGAATATTCTTTATTCTCGACTTAATAAAGGACCAATGACTATTTGTAAAAGAGATTTCCTCGCTATCAGCCGGACAGGCAACAGCAAAACAAACTTTTTTTGGCGGATGATCCCATCCAGTTTTTTGGGATATCTCTGTCATAACTATACTGAGCAGGTCCTCAAAATTAGGATGTTCATCGACCGAATGAAAAAACTGCTGATTATTNTCNAGCTCATGAGGTCTTANAGCAGAAAANCTAGCNTTTGTTCCTCCTATGTCTGCTATTAAGNACCAATCNTTCATCGATTNTNACCAGNAAACAGGAANCTAGCTCCCTCTTCAGCTTGGGAGACATTTTGTCTGCAAACAGCAAAGAATTCNCTACCGCAGCCTTCATNACTNGAAATACTTGGGGCNANGATTTCTCGNTTCATNANCGANNNCTCTTCCTCAGAAAGATCNAAAGTACCTGCTATCGCATCAACTCNGATTAAATCTCCATTCACAACCTTCGAGATTAATCCCCCTTCAGATGCTTCAGGACTAACATGAATTGCAGCTGGAACTTTACCAGATGCTCCAGACATACGTCCATCAGTTACTAATGCGACAGAGTGCCCCCTGTCTTGAAGAATTCCAAGATATGGCGTTAATTTATGCAATTCAGGCATTCCGTTAGCCTTTGGACCCTGATATCTGATNACCACGACACAATCCCTATCCAACTCTCCTGCCTCAAACATTGGCAATAATTGACTCTGTTCATCAATGACTACTGCTGGAGCCTCAACTATCAAATTTTCGTGCATCACAGCGGAAACCTTTATTATAGCTCTACCGAGATTACCCTTTAAAAGCTTAATACCTCCCTCCTTCGAAAAAGCCTTATTAACTGGCACTACTACATTCTCATCAAGTGATTCTTTCGGTGACTCACGCCAATTAATCACACCCTTCTCTAAAAAGCTTTCCTTCACATAATCAAAAAAATTATCGCCCCAAACTGTTCTTGCTGATCCATGCATATAACCAGCATCAAGTAGTTGTCGAAATAGAAAACCAGTTCCACCTGCGGCATGAAAATGGTTAATATCAGCTTCGCCATTAGGATAAACTCTCGCTAACAAAGGAATCTCGGACGATAGGTCCGATATATCATCCCAATTAATGATAATTCCAGCCGCTAAGGCTATCGCTATAAGATGCATTGTATGATTTGTAGAACCACCCGATGCTAAAATGGCGACGAGCGCATTGACTATCGACTTTTCGTCAATTATTTCGCCAATAGGCCTATAATCACGACCTAACGATGTTATTCGACAGAGTTGATGGCAGGCATATTGAGTTAAAAGTTCACGCATTGGATCATCTGGATTCACGAATGAACTTCCTGGAAGTTGAAGACCTAGGGCTTCTAAAACGACTTGATTACTATTAGCGGTACCATAAAAAGTGCACGTTCCTGCACTGTGATAAGATTTCGACTCCGCAGATAATAAATCCTCTCTTGATACCTTTCCCTCAGCATATAACTGCCGTATCCTCTGTTTTTCTTTATTTTCAAGCCCAGATCTCATTGGCCCCGCAGGCACAAAAATGACAGGCAAATAGCCAAAACACAATGCACCCATGAGAAGGCCTGGGACTATTTTATCGCAAATTCCAAGCGCTAAAACGCCATCAAACATTTGATGAGATAAAGCGATTGCAGTACTCTGAGCAATTGTGTCTCTACTGAACAAACTAAGCTCCATTCCGAGCTGACCTTGAGTAACACCATCACACATCGCCGGAACACCACCGGCGACTTGGGCAGTAAATCCCATATCTCTCACAGCCATTTTTATAATTGAGGGATACGTCTCATAGGGCTGATGGGCAGATAACATATCATTATATGCCGTAACGATTGCGATATTGCCCGCATCTAATAACTTTAATTTTTCTTTATCAGAATCATTGCAAGCAGCAAATCCATGGGCCAAATTACCACAACTTAAATTACCACGCCGAGCTTTATTCTCTCCATCACGTCTTATTCGTGACAAGTAAATTTTTCTGCTATTAGAGCTTCTCTTTAAAATTCTATCTGTAATCTTTTTTACTTTTAAATTCATTTTGAGCTGCACACTGATTATTATGTAACAAAATTACTTAATTTCTTTTATACACCACGTTTACGATACCATATTTGTAATTAAATTACATAAATTTTACATTCAACAATTTCTTACAAGTGTTACCATTAGTAACCAGAATTCTTTCCTATGATCAACTAGAGCATGCAGAATAAAGAGCAAAATATTACTCAAACCAATATTTGGTCAAACCTTGTGGATCAATCTCGCTCTGTTGGCGACATAATCATTTCTGATTTGTTTAAGAAAGAAAAAAACCGCGCTAAATCGATGTCGATAAAAGTCGCCGAGGTTTTCTTCGATTATTCNAAAAATCTTATAACTACAGATATCTTGAAAAATTTAATAGCACTCGCTGAGGAAGCGAATTTACCTATCAGGATTGACGAAATGTTTCATGGTAAAGCTATAAATCGCTNTGAAAATAGATCGGCACTTCATACTGCGCTAAGGGCAGACCAAGATGATGAACACTCGGCAAACATTACATTGAAATTTAAGTCAATTAATGATCAAGCATCTAAAATAAAGACCATCAGTGATAAAATCAGGNCAAAGGAGTGGGTTGGAGAAACAGGGAAACCTATCACTGATGTCATAAACATTGGCATTGGAGGCTCCGATTTGGGGCCAAGAATGGCATGCACTGCGCTCAAGGAATTTGCGTCAGCNAGACTCAATATACATTTTGTTTCTAATGTCGATGGCACCGACATAAATGATGNACTGTCTNATTTAAATCCNGANACAACTCTTATTATTATCTCNAGCAAAACTTTTACGACAATGGAAACNTTNTTAAATGCAGATAAAGCCNTAGCTTGGTTNGAAAAAGATCTNNAAANACAAAATATTAGAAGNAGNAATCATGTCATCGGAGTNACTGCNAATTCNAAAAATGCAAAGNTGTTCGGTATAGATGAGACACGAGTNGTTGAGTTTAATGATTGGGTAGGTGGNAGGTACTCCATTTGGTCAAGCATAGGNTTGTCTTTAGCAATATCAATNGGATTTGATAACTTTCAAATTATGCTNTCAGGGGCTAGAGAAATNGACAATCATTTTAGAGAATCGCCATTTGATCAAAATATACCCGTGATAATGGCAGTTTTAGGAATTTGGTATAACAATTTCTTGGGTGCGCAATCACATGCGATAATCCCTTACTGCGAAAGATTGACTTTATTTCCNTCCTACCTTCAACAATTGGACATGGANAGCAATGGCAAATCTGTTGATCAAAATGGAGAGCAANTAAAATATCAAACNGCACCCATTATATGGGGTCAAACNGGGACNAATGGCCAACATGCTTTCTTTCAACTTTTGCATCAAGGNACAAAATTTATCCCAATTGACTTTATCGCNCCAATTANTCANAAGCANAGCGATGACCAAAGCCAAAAAATCCTTCTNAATAATATGCTAGCGCAGTCGATGTCCCTGATGATCGGCAAAAAAGCAAAAGAAGGCGAAAATCACAAGAGCTACCCGGGTAACAAACCTTCCTCAACGCTACTAATTAACTCACTGTCNCCAAAAACTCTAGGTGCTCTGATAGCAATCTACGAGCATAAGGTATTCGTTCAAGGAANAATCTGGGGCATAAATTCTTTTGATCAATGGGGAGTAGAACTTGGTAAAGAACTCAGCATCGCATTAAACAAAGGAAATATTTCGAATATTGATCCATCGACAGATCAACTTAAAGACATAATTTCAAAATATAGTTCTTACTAGGCTCTGAGTTCCTTTGGAATAGAGAAATAAACATTTTCATTATTACTCTCTTTGCTTNCCGGGGGAGACGCGNCCAGCGANACTAAACACTCAATTACCTGATCAACAATGGACTCTGGAGCCGATGCGCCTGCAGTCAGTCCGACTACACAATTTTCAAAAAACCAATCGGATTTAATATTATCTGGCCCATCAATCAAATAGGACTTACATCCACAATTTTCTGCTAACTCCTTTAATCGATTTGAATTAGAACTGTTTGACGAACCAACCACAAGAACAATATCAGCCTCAATNGCGAGCTGTTTAACCGCATCCTGCCTATTTTGNGTCGCATANCAGATATCGTTTTTTTGTGGTCCTTTAATTTTAGGATATTTTTCTCGCAAAGCATCAATCACTGATGCAGTATCGTCCATAGATAGGGTTGTTTGAGTAACATATGCAATTCTTTCAGATTGAGAAACCTCAAGATCAATAACATCTTGCACATTTTCAACCAAGTACATGTTTCCACCATTCGAAGCATCGAATTGACCAATTGTTCCCTCTACCTCTGGATGTCCCTGATGACCTATCAAGATACACTCACATCCCTCTTTGCTATACTTTTTCACCTCAAAGTGAACCTTTGTTACCAAGGGGCACGTCGCATCGAATACTTTGAGATTTTTCTCTTTCGCTTGACTTCTTACCTCAAGAGACACTCCATGAGCACTAAAAATGCAAGGAACACCATCTGGAACCTCATCAATATCCTCAATGAAAATAACACCTCTTGCTATCATATCTTCAACAACAAATTTATTGTGAACGACCTCATGCTTTACATAAAGCGGCGCTCCGAAGAGCTCCAGAGCACGCTCTACGATCTCAATAGCACGATCTACACCAGCACAGAATCCTCTGGGATTGGCTAACTTAATTTGCATCAGCAGCATCNCCATTTTCTATGTTTAAGATCTTTACTTTGAACAAAATNAGCTTACCTGCTANAGGNTGATTNAAATCNACTGAGGCAAANTTGTCATCAATTTTTATAATNACACCTGGCAGCTCACCGCCTCCATTCTCAAAGGAGTAGACNGATCCTACTTCCAAATTNTCATCGTCGAAACTTGCTNTTTCCAGNCTCTGTATATTTTGATCATTGTANTGNCCAAATGCCTCTTGCGGTTCTATTTCAAAANNNTCTTCTTCACCAATCGNNAAACCAATAAGAACTTTNTCGAAACCTGGTAACAAATTTCCNTCTCCAACACAAAAATTAGCTGGTTCTTTATCAAAAGTTGAATCAATAATAGTCTGATCCTCAAGCATCAAGGAAAAGTGCATTGTTACCCGTATGCCATGAATAATTTCAACTCTCACCGGACTCTTCCTTTGTATGTCGATTAAATATTAGATTATCAGCTATAAATAAAATGGCCCCAATCGTGATTGCAGTATCTGCAATGTTAAAAGCTGGAAAATGAATCCCTGACCAATGAAAATCGAGAAAATCTATAACATAACCGAGAATTAGTCTATCGTAAAAGTTCCCTAGCGCACCTCCCAAAATAATAATCAAGGATAATGTTTCTAGATATTTCTTTTCATCTGATTTTTTTATCCAATACACAATTACCATACTTGCGACCGCAGAAACAGACGCTAAAAACCATCTTTGCCATCCGCCTGCTTCACTTAAAAAGCTAAACGCAGCTCCATAATTCCTCACATGAACCAAATTAAAGAAAACCGTTAACTCATTTCTTTGTCCTAAATATAAATTTTGAACAACCTGCATTTTAGTGAACTGATCCAGTAAAAAAATTANTGAAGCAATCAAGAAAGNNGCTAGTAAGGGNTTTCTTTGTATTAATCTANATCTATAAATCATTCTGTTCGATAAACCACTTTNTTACCCAGTTGATATCATTTTTGATATTGTCTACTAAACTCTCAATATTAATGAACTTTTTCTCGTCTCTTACTTTATGCTTGAATTCCACCGACACTAGTTTTCCATAAATNTTTCCTGAAAAATTCANTAGGTGGACCTCCAATATTGGTCTCAANAGATCACCAACTGTTGGCCTGATGCCCACATTGGCAGCGCCATTATATACTTTTTTATCGATCTTTAACGTTACAGCAAAAACTCCAGTAATAGGGACTCTATATCTCTTTAAATTTATGTTAGCAGTTGGAAAACCTAATTTCCGTCCTACTTGAGCTCCATATGTGACCCTTCCCACCACTTCGAAAGGCTTTCCTAATAATTTTGAGGCCAAATCAAACTTTGATTCAATTAGTGCTTTCCGAATACTGGTGCTACTAACACGTTTATCGTCAACATCAAACGTCCGCATTTGTTGGACNGTAAAATTATTTAATGTGCCAGAGTTCTGCAACATTTTAAAATCTCCACACCTATCGCATCCAAACCTGAAGTCGTCGCCAATTATCAGATGTTTCGCAGACAATCCATTAATAATTATGTTGATAAATGCATCTGCTGTGAGACTCCTTAAAGAGTCATCGAATTTCAGGCAAACAACTATATCGATCCCAAGATCACAGAAGGTTTTTAACTTATCACGAAGTCTCATCAATCTCGCAGGTGCCCTTTCACCAGAAAAGTATTCTTGAGGTTGAGGTTCAAAAATCATGACAGCTGATTTTAGACCTCGTTTTGATGCTGCGGCTTTCAGATCGTTTAAAACCATTTGATGACCAAGGTGTACTCCATCAAATGAGCCTATCGTGAGAGCAGTGCCCTCCTCAACGGAATTAAAGTTATGGATCCCTCTAATGACTTTTAAAGTGTTTCCTTTGTGAGTTATTTCCATGGTTCTAAACCGATTTAAGTANGCAACACTGGACGGATTTAATAACGCGATATCCTCTCTTATTTAATTAGAGGACACTCCTTTAGACGGGGCTATAAAATCTGCTTTTCGTACCCCTAACAAGAACAAAGACAAAATATATACGCACATTCCTACAACACAAACGACAATTAGCCGTGATCCTCGATTCCAAAAATCTGAGTTTAACCAAAATTCTCTATTGTTTAGTCCCAAAGATTCGGAAATCCAACCTAACACAAAAACCATTNTTAATAGTGAGACACTTATCCTNAGNAAGAACCTAGCCCATCCTGGCAGAGGAATATAGAATCCCTTTTTCAGAGAATAGTATAACAACAAGCCAGCATTTAAAAAGGATGAAATCGACGTTGCAAGTGCAAGACCTACATGACCTAAGTTAAAGAAGAAAAACAAAGGTATTACAAGCGCTAGATTGAAGACCATGTTAGCTATCATTGCAATAATTCCNACTCGCACAGGGGTAATCATGTCTTGTCTTGCAAAAAATCCAGGTGCCAAAACTTTTATTAACATAAATCCAGTTAAACCCAGCGCATAGGCACTTAGACTGTAACTTGCCATTTTCATATCCATCGCTGTCATAACATCGCCATAAAAAAACAGAGCAACTAATATCGGTTCAGACAAAATAAGTATGGCGATTGTAGAGGGTAATGCTATATAAAAAATCATTTTAATCCCCCAATCTANAGTCTCTGAGAAATTTTCAATAGACTTTGCAGCATGNATTCTTGATAAATTTGGAAGAATTACCACAGCAATTGCTATCGCAAAAATACCAAGCGGTAATTCTGTTATTCGATCAGAGTAATAAAGCCATGACACACTCCCAGTCGGCAAAAATGTTGCTAAAATAGTATCCAATAGTAGGTTAATCTGACTTACCGAAACGCCAAAAATAGCGGGCGCCATGAGCATTAGTATTTTTGAAACGCCAGGATCTTTCCAATCAATAGAGGGAGGAGTTAACAACCCGATCCTATAAATAAATGGGAGCTGAAAGCAAAACTGAACAATACCAGCAATAAGTACCCCCCAAGCCAGTGCAAAAACTNGATATTCGAGCATAGGTGCCAAAAAAATCGCCGCTAAAATTAAGGTAATATTCAAAATGATTGGAGTTGCAGCAGGAACAGCAAATCTGTCGTAACTTTGCAGAACNGCCCCAGCCAAACCTGTCATAGANATAAAAATAAGGTAAGGAAAGGTTATTTGTAGCATCCCTTTAAGTGCATCAAACTTCTCAGGGTCATTTAAATACCAGGTAGGCGCAAAAAGCGCAGAGAAAAACGGAATTGCTAAAATAAAGAAAAGGCTAAAAAATGCAAGTGTTAAACCAAAGGTTCCCGAAACTTTACTAATAAAGTTCTTAACANCACTTTTTGATTTACCTTCCCTNTANTCTCCCAAAACTGGAACAAANGCTTGAGAGAAAGCACCNTCAGCGAAGATTCTTCGNAAAAAATTNGGAATTTTAAAAGCGACAAAAAAAACATCTGCAAGCGCATCTGCCCCAATCAACCTCGCAAATACGANNTCTCNCACCAAACCTGCNANNCGACTCACTCCTGTAAAAAAACTAACAACAAAGCTNGATCGCAANANGCCNGTATCGCGTTTATTTGAAGGTTTTGTTTTTTGTTTTTCCATTATTAAAAATAAATTTTAAAGATTTCTTCAGTAGTGTAACGAACCCTTTAAATTTTGGCTAAATATAATCCATGTTCTATTTTTTATAAAAATAGAAATACACTTGTTTTAAAATTTACTGTCGAGCAAAGAAACTAAAATTAAATATTATAGGTTCACTTGAATATACCTTGTAAAACTAGTATTCTGCCGCCTCACGAATAGGAGCAGGTTTTGGCGAATACACCCCAAGCAAAAAAGAGAGCGCTTCAAGGCGAAAAAAGAAGGCAGCATAACGCGAGTCTAAAATCTATGATGCGGACTTACCTGAAGAAGGTTAATGCGGCTATCCTTAATAAAGACAAAAAGGTAGCTGAGCAAGCTTACTCTGTTTCTATGCCAATTATTGACAGGATGGCTGACAAAGGCTTAATCCACAAAAATAAAGCGGCAAGACACAAAAGCCGGTTAAACTCGAAGATTAAAGCCCTCTAAAATACAAGAGCTACTTCTTCTTCCAAAGCTATCCACTGACAATAACGAGGTTATCCTTATCAATTAAGTTTGGATTTTCCTCGTAACCCAATATGCTGACAATCGCTGAACTCGGAAAGCCAATTATATTCCTTGCATCGGATGAGCTGTAATTAATCAATCCTCGAGCCACCTCAACTCCATCATCGTCGATACACCTCACCAACTCACCTCTATTAAAAGTTCCTAAAACTTTTTTGACGCCAACTGGCAGCAAGCTAACAAAATCTTTTTGCAAAGCTTTCGATGCTCCAGCATCAATGATTAGATCACCTGAATGTTTCAACTGACCCATTAACCATTGCTTCCTTGCATTTAATGGCTTTTCATCTGAATACAAAAACGTTCCTAAGTCTTCGCCAGAAGCCAATTTAGTTAAAATATTCTTAATCATACCGCCAGCAATAATGGTTCCGCATCCGGATTTCGAGGCGATCCTCGCAGCTTTTATTTTTGTTACCATCCCACCACGTCCAAGTGTGCTCGCGCCACCGGCATATTTATGAAGCGACTCATCGTGTACTGAAACATTATTAATTAAGAAAACATCTTTTTTGAGATTCGGATCAGCACTGTAAAGACCATTTTTATCAGTAAGCAAAATCAATAAATCAGCATCGATTAAGTTAGAGACAAGTGCAGCCAAAGTATCATTATCCCCAAACCTTATTTCCTCTGATGAAACGCTATCATTTTCATTAATGATAGGAATCACCTCTAAATCTAATAAATTTTTTATTACATTTCGCGCATTCAAATACCGCTCGCGATTTGCAAAATCGTCATGATCAATTAATATTTGCCCAGTTTTTTTTTCGTGTTGCCTGAAGCAAGTTTCGTAATAATGCATCAATCCTACTTGACCTACTGATGCGGCTGTTTGTAATTGGTCAATTTTTCGTGATCGCACATCCCATCCTAACTGAGACATGCCTTGAGCTATTGCCCCAGAGGAGACAATAACTATCTGCTTTCCAAGCAATTGAAGATCGACCACTTGACGCGCTATATCATCAATAAAGTTGTGATCGAGGCCCTTGCCCCCATTAGTTAAAATTGAGCTGCCTATTTTGATGACTATTCGAGACGCACCCTCAACTGCATTTCTATTCATAAGCGCCTACTTAGTAAATATAACTTCAATATCTGAGCCTTCATCACTCTCACTATTTTTTTTCGCGTCTCTTCTAAGCTCAGCGATTCGATTTATTTGATCTCTGGCTTCACGAAAAATAGCCTTCCGATTTTCAATAACCAATCTTTTATAATCGGGATTAGTCTCTTCCTTCTCTCGTAAGTTGTCTATGTGGGAATATATTGAGTTACAAAGCAACTCCATCCCAAACCCAGTCGCGCCAGATATAAGAAAAAATCTACCTTTCCATTGCAAATCAGCAATTAATTCTTTTAGAACTCTCTCATGCTCATCATTACTTAATAAGTCTGCTTTGTTGACTACCAGCCACCGATGCTCCGTCGCGAGCGTGGGGCTAAATTTTTCAAGCTCATGTTCGATTTCTTCTACAGCATGTTTAGGAGAACTTCCATCCAATGGACTAATATCAACCAAATGCAGTATAAGCTTGGTTCGTGTAAGATGTTTTAAAAACCTCATACCCAGACCCGCTCCATCTGATGCGCCTTTTATGACACCAGGAATATCAGCAATCACAAACGACCGCTCACTATCCAATCTAACAACGCCCAAGTTTGGCACCATAGTAGTAAACGGATAATCAGCAACTTTTGGTCTAGCAGCTGAAACTGTCTGGACCAATGTTGATTTACCAGAATTTGGTAAGCCTAAAAGGCCAACATCTGCCAATAAAGATAATTCAAGTTTTATCTCACGAGATTCTCCCTCTTTTCCAGGCGTGGTTTGTCTTGGAGTTCTATTTCTACTGGACTTAAATCTCGTATTTCCAAGTCCATGAAACCCACCTTTAGCAACAAGTAATTTTTGCCCTGGAAATGTCAAATCACCGATGATTTCATCTGTCTCAGTTACTGTCACGATTGTTCCGACAGGAACCGAGATATAAAGATCATCACCCTTACTTCCTGTGCAATCAGAGCCACTCCCTTGCGATCCGTTCTCCGCTTTGAATGACCTTGTATACCTAAAATCGATTAACGTATTTAATTCTGTTTTTGCTTCAAGAAATATACTACCCCCGTCTCCTCCATCTCCACCGTCAGGGCCTCCTTTAGGTATAAATTTTTCTCGCCTAAAACTAAGACATCCACTGCCTCCATTACCGGCAAAAACTTTGATTGTAGCCTCATCAACAAATTTCACGATGCGTTACCTCTTATTACGCAAACTAACGTGCAGAATAAATATTGAGTAAACATTAGTCTTAAGTAAAAAAAAAGCCCCGTATGGGGCTTTCCTAATATTAGCATGTGTAAACTATACGGGATTCACCTGTGCATATTTTCTATTCTTTGGTCCTTTTTGGACGAAACTTACTACGCCGCTCGATGTTGCAAACAGCGTGTGATCCTTACCAAGCCCAACATTATCACCAGCATGGAATTTTGTGCCCCGCTGACGAACTATAATACCGCCAGCATTAATAGTTTGGCCGCCATACACCTTGACTCCAAGACGCTTACTTTCCGAGTCTCTTCCGTTTCTGGTACTTCCACCTGCTTTTTTATGAGCCATTAATCTTTCCTCTTTGGCGCAGACGCCTTAATCCCAGTAATTTTTACTTCAGTATACCATTGCCTATGGCCCTGAGTAGAACGAGAGTGCTTGCGTCTACGAAACTTCACGATTGTAACTTTATCATCCCTGCCGTGCGCAACTACCTCACCAGTAACCTTACTTCCTTTGACACTTGGAGCTCCAATCTTAACATCCTTGCCCTCTCCAACCATAAGAGCCTCGCCAAAATCGACCTTACCACCTGTGGCAATCTCAAGCTTTTCCAACCTTAGAGTTTCACCCTTTTGAACTCTGTGTTGTTTTCCACCGCTCTTAATTACAGCAAACATTTTTGTCTCCAGACGCATTATTGGTTTGGGGTTAACCCTTTATCTAGGCGCGCAATTCTAATTCAAGAGAACTATCTAAGCAAGTGCAAGAAACATTTAAAACTTCTTAATCATAAGTAATGCAAGTTTAATTCACTCTAACCAGATAAGAGTTGCATTTCGCCCCGTTATTTTGTCTCGACGATAAGAATAAAAGTGGTCTCTCTCTTTAAAACTACAAAACTCTCCTCCAAACATTCTTTTCACCCCTCCAATTCTAAAGTCGGCTCTTGCTAGCTCATAAAGATCCGCCTTAAGCTTTTGTCCTTTACTTGGATAGAAGGCGTTATTAATTTGTTTCCGATGCTCAAGATTCTCCGAGTTTGCTAAAAAACACTCTCTGACCTCTGAACCAACTTCAAAATTATCGAGACCAATCGCAGGGCCAAGATATACCAACAATTGATCAGCTGGTGCGTGAAACATTTTCAACAAATTTTTAATAATACGGTTACTCAACCCTCTCCATCCCGCATGGATAGCAGCAATCTCAGTGCCTAAAGTGTTGCAAACAAGAATAGGCAGACAATCTGCTGTTAAAATCCCACATGGAAATCCTTTTTTTCTGCAATAAAAACCATCTCCGTCAGAAATCTGATAGCCATCTTCAACTTCAATTATTTCAACTCCATGGATTTGATTAAGCCAAATTGGATCTCCTGGAAATGCTAATTTTTCTTTTAAAGATTCTCTATTAGCAATAACCGCTTCAGATCTATCACCAACGTGTGTCGCTAGATTATTACTTTTATAAGGCTGTTTACTTGATCCTCCAAATTTATAAGTAATGACACATTTTACAGAGGACGGGCAAGGCCAGTTGGGGACAAAAAAGTTATGATTTTTATCTCTCAACTGACAAACACTCTAATAAACTCCTCATATCTTCTGGCAATTCACAGGTCCAGCTCATTCTATCGCCTGATAATGGATGTATTAATTCCAATCTCCTGGCGTGCAAAGCTTGTCTTTTAAAATCATTAATCGCTTGTTTGAGACTATGAGAAATGCCTTTGGGAAATTTAGACCGAGGAGAGTATGTTTGATCTCCCAAAATAGCATAATTTATGTGAGACATATGAACTCTTATTTGGTGTGTTCTGCCAGAATCAAGGCATATACAAAGATGAGAAAATCCCGAATATCTTGTGATAATTTTATAATGAGTTTTTGATTCTTTACCTCCCTCTCTTACAGTCATCATTTTTCTGTTTCTGGGGTGTCGACCAATCGGTTTATCCACAGTTCCACCACTGACAAGTTCCCCAGTAACAATAGCCTCATATTCTCTTTTAACCTCTCGCCTCTGAAGCTGGGCCACAAGCTGATTTTGTGCTTGAAGCGTTTTAGCGACCACCATTAATCCCGTTGTGTCTTTATCGAGTCGATGGACAATACCTGCCCTCGGAACCAAGGCTAACTGAGGAAAGTGATACAAAAGCGCATTTAAAAGTGTCCCAGACCAATTTCCTGCAGCAGGATGAACAACAAAGTTAGCAGGCTTATCGATAATAATAAGGCTTTCGTCTTCGAACAGAATATTAAGGGGGATGCTTTCAGGTAAAAATTTAACTTTTTCATCAAACTGAGGAACCAACACAATCTCCTCACCACCTTTTAATCTATACTTGGTTAAACGTTGCTCGCCATCTACCGATACAAACCCATCACGTATCCACTGCGACAAACACGATCTTGAGTAATCTGTAAATAATTTAGCAACAACCTGATCTAACCGATTTCCTTCCTCACAGCAATGAACAATGGCTTTTTTAGCATCGATCTCCATTTCGTCATTTTCAATATCAGAATCCATAGTGATT
>PALW01000032.1 GCA_002710745.1 Porticoccaceae bacterium | reverse complement strand
CAAGTCAAGTTTGATATTGGATTCATCAGAAACTAACTTTAAATAAAACCATTTCTGTTTTTGCCCTATGCAAACTGGCTTCGAACGCTTTCTTTGTAAGTTCGGCGGAATTTTATATTTAAACCACTGGCTGGATTGTTTCAAAATCTCAACATCTTTTTGGTCAAGGCCAATTTCTTCTTTTAGCTCCCTGAAAAGGGCATCTTTTGGCGCTTCGTCTCCATCAATACCTCCCTGGGGGAACTGCCATGAATTTTGACCTATCCGCTTTGCCAAAAGAACCTTGCCGCGGCCATTGCTCACAATCATCGCAATATTGGATCTAAATCCATTTTTATCAAGCACAATCATACCCCTTGCTGCTTAAAATTATTAAGTTGCAGTATATAGCATGCATTAATTTGGGGAGAGAACTTTATTGAAATAATAGATATAAAAATGCCGCAGTTGGAATGTATAGTTATTCCAATTAGCGTTTTAGAATGTTGTAGTCTAACTCATGTCTTCATTCGCTGAAGATTTGCTTTGATCTCATCATCTTTTTTTTTGAATTCAACGCCTTATCGTCAAGCCTTTTTTGAATTTGCCTACCTGAAGGTTGCCGCGGTTTTCTTTGCTTCGTTATTAGTGAATGCTGGTCAATTAACTTTAATAATCTGTCAAATGCGTCTTTAGAATTTTTTTCTTTGGTTCTGAAACGCTGAGCCTTAATAATCAGCACCCCTTCCTTACTTATTCTTCTATCGGCACTATTGAGGATTCTCTCTTTCAAATATCTTGGTATCGACGATTCAGTAAGGTTAAATCTCAAATGAATTCCTGATGAAACTTTATTGACATTTTGCCCTCCAGGCCCAGACGATCTAATTGCAAAAGTTTGTACTTCTGTTTTCAGTAAATTTGCAAATCTATGATTTTTCATCTGCTTTATTTATTAACTTGAATCTGGGTATTGTTTTCCCTGAAACATTAATCATTTCTACAAACATCTGAAGCGGCCTTACCCAAAAGCCTCTCTCTCCATAAAGGGCCTGGTAGAAGACTAATTGCTCGCCGGTCTCGCTGTGTGTTGCTTGACCAATAACAGAATAAAGGTTGCCCTTGTAATGTTGGTAAATACCTCTTTTTATTTCCATTTTAAATAATCTTATTTCACAGCAACAGTGGTACTAACGTCCAAAAAACCAGGAATTTCTACAAGCAATTTATCATTGTTCTGAAGAGATCCAACACCGGAGGGCGTTCCTGTTAAAAAGATATCGCCAGGCAACAAAGTAAAAAATCTACTCGCGTAACACATCAATTCAGCAATCTTCCATATCATATTTGATGTATTTGCAGACTGTTGCATTTGACCATTTTTGTACATTTTGAAACAAATATTATCAAGATCATAGAATTTATCGGCTGAAATAAAAGTTGAAGTAGGGCAAGCATTATCAAAAGCTTTAGCTTTCTCCCAAGGGAGTCCTTGTGATTTTAATTCTGCCTGCAAATCTCTGTATGTAAGATCAAGACTCAAGCCAATTCCCGCGATGGCATTTAGTGCTTCGCGTTTGGAGCATCCTGTTAATTTCTTGTCAATTAATACTGATAGCTCGGTTTCAAAATGACATTTCCCGAAAGATTTATAGATCGTAATTTGCTCTGATAAAGGGAAAAGCGAGGTAGATGGTTTTAAAAATAATATGGGCTCATCAGGAATTTTATTTTTAAGCTCACGAACATGTTCAGCAAAATTCCTCCCAATACAAACAATCTTGCCCAAGGGGAGTGCAGCGTCGCTACTATCTATCTTATGGTTATATGACCCCATAGGGGAATATCTCCTAACCTGATTCAACTGAAATTATAAAAGCTTCCCAGGATTCAATATACCTTTTGGATCAAACACTTTTTTTACTTCTGCCATCAAATTTATCTCTCCTGACGACTTTGAAAATTTGAGATAATTCCTCTTTAAAAGACCAACTCCGTGTTCTGCACTAATACTTCCATCAAAACTCTCAACAAGCTTTCCTAGGTTAATTGAAATATCATCGCATCGAGATTTAAATTCAGACTTATTTAATTCGTCGGGCTTCAATATATTTAAATGTAAATTACCATCACCAATGTGGCCATACCAAATTACCTCAAAATTTGGGTAACTCTTTTTAATAAAACTATCAATTTCATCCAAAAAGTTGGGCATTTTAGATATTCTTACAGAAAGATCATTTTTGTAAGGCTGATAATGCCAAAGTGTTTCAGAAATATCTTCTCTCAATTTCCACATATTTCGAGACTGTGCAATGCTCTCGCTCATAACGCCATCTAAAACGAGTTTTTTATCCACACATTCCGAGTATAATTTTAAGGCTTCATCCTGCGATGTATTGTCTTGATTCTCAAAATCTATTAGCGCGTAAAATGGTGCGTAAGTTACAAATGGTTTTGAATGTCCATGGACTTCTATAACTTTTTCTAACGCATGATCGCAGAAAAATTCAAATGCTTGTAACGACAATTTTGACTGAAATATTTTTAGCACCTCCAGCAAATCTTTAAACTTTGAAACGCCCAGAATAAAAACAGAGGAGGGTGGCGGAGGCTCGGTCAGCTTTAGTGTCACCTGGCAAATAATTCCAAGCGTTCCTTCAGACCCGATAAAAAGATGACGGAAATCATATCCTGTATTATTTTTAATGAGGGATTTATTCAGTACTAAAAGCTCCCCAGATCCAGTAACTGCAGTAATGCCTGAGACCCAGTCTCTGGTCATTCCATACTTAATAACGTTCACTCCGCCAGCATTTGTGGCAACATTCCCACCAATTTGACTCGATCCTACGGAAGCAAAATTAACTGGATAAAAGAGTCCATTTTTATAAGCTTCCTCTTGCACCTCTTGAGTTGTCGCACCAGCCTCGACAGTCACTGTGCGATCATTTAAGTTCACATCAAGGATACTATTCATTTTATTCATTGAAAGAACTATTTCAGAGTTTGAAGCTACAGCTCCTCCACTCAGTCCAGTTCGACCCCCAGATGGTACGATCGGAACCTCAAGGTCATTCGCCAAATAAATAACTTCTTGAATCTGATCAATGGATGTTGGAAATACTATTACTCGAGGATTCGAGCAATAAACACTTGTTCGATCCAAGCCAAAATTTTCCAAATCCGCTTGTTCAATACTGACATTTTTTCGTCCGACTATCGACTCAAGTCTTGAAATTATATTCACTGCGGAATCTCTTAAGTTAATGAAACAATCAACATAAAATGAGTTCGTACTCCTTGCAAAATGATACATCAAACACCTTGAGGAAGCATTAGAGGTCTGACTCTCAGACAACGTTTTAAAACAAAATTGGCCAAATCAGTAAAAAAACAATAAAATGCGCATTCCATGAAGAATTCATGGTACTTCTTCTTAATCAAATTATGAAGAAATGTGGCTGGCCCGTGAAAAGGCTGGATATTTTTAACGCCTTTAACGGTATAGATAAGTGAGGTAATTATGTCAGGGGAAAGAGTTTCTGGCACTGTAAAGTGGTTTAATGATAGCAAGGGATTTGGATTTATTGAGCAGGAAGGAGCTAATGATGTTTTTGTGCATCACAGCGCAATTCAGGCAGATGGTTTTAAGTCTTTAAAAGAAGGGCAAAAGGTTACGATGGAAGTAACTGAAGGAGACAAAGGCCTTCAAGCTGAGAATGTAATAGCTGACTAGTATAAAATTCTCAAAAAAAACCCCGATTAATTCGGGGTTTTTTTATGTACAATCAAAAAACTATTTTATTTTGGCCTCTTTATAGACTACATGCTTCCTCACCTTAGGATCGTATTTTTTAATCTCCATTTTCTCAGGCATATTTCTTTTATTTTTGTCAGTTGTATAAAAGTGTCCTGTCCCTGCGCTGGAAACTAATCGAATTTTTTCTCTTGCCGACTTAGCCATAAATATCCCTTAAATTTTTTCACCACGTTTTCTTAAATCCATTAGCACCTGGTCAATACCCTTCTTATCGATGATTCGCATTCCTTTTGTACTAACTCGTAATTTGACAAATTTTTTTTCTTCCTCAACCCAAAATCTATGTGAATGCAAATTTGGTTCAAAACGCCGCCTTGTTCTGTTTTTTGCGTGGGAGACATTATTTCCCGCCATTGGTCTCTTTCCGGTTACTTGACATACCCTAGACATTCTATTGTCACTCCTTACAACATTTAAAAGGTTGAGACGCTTATTAGCGATAAAAAAAGAAATGCTTTATACCAGATGCAATTCTTTATATCAATTGCTTCAGCCGGGATTTTATAATTCGTCCGCTAAGATGTAATATAATTATCGTAAAAATGATAGAGACAAAAAAATTTAATGAGCATAATTAGAGGCAAAAAAATCATCTTAGGCGTAACCGGCGGAATTGCTGCATACAAAAGCGCCGAAATCATCAGATTATTTAAAACTGCAGGGGCTAACGTCCGAGTAATTATGACTGCCAGTGCAAAGGAATTTATCCGTCCACTTACGCTACAAGCATTATCAGGAAATCCAGTTCACCACCAATTACTGGACGAAAAAGCGGAACTGGGAATGAGTCATATAGAGCTCGCAAAATGGGGAGACTTTATTATTATTGCGCCGGCGAGCGCAGATTTTATAGCGAGCATGGCATATGGCAAAGCCGATACTCTCCTCGGTGCGGTTCTGCTCGCCACAAACGCTAAAGTGGCTGTATGTCCGGCAATGAACATGTCTATGTGGCTGCATGAAGCTACAACATCCAATATAAAAAAATTAACTGACAGAGGAGTTAAAATAATTGGGCCTGATACCGGGATTCAAGCATGCGGGGACAATGGACCGGGCAGGATGAGCCCTCCAAGCGAAATAGTAAATGAGATTATAGATTGTCTTCAACCTCATGAAATGGCAGGAAAAAAGGTAGTAATAACAGCTGGACCAACGCAAGAGTGGTTAGATCCTGTGAGGTATATATCCAATCAAAGTTCGGGGAAAATGGGATATGCAATCGCGCAGGCAGCTGCAGAGGCTGGGGCTGAAGTAACACTAATATCTGGTCCAGTCAATCTCGTAGCGTTACCAACAATAAAACTTCATTCGGTAACATCTGCCGAGGAGATGCTCGAGAATGCATGTATATGTTCACAAAATGCCGATATATTTATAAGCACTGCAGCCGTTGCAGATTATGCTCCGGTAAAAAAAATAGCAGAAAAGATAAAATCTACTGAACCAGAGATAGTAATATCGCTTAAAAAGAATAAAGACATCGCTAAAACGATCGCAAATACTTATCCAAATATTTTTACTATTGGTTTTGCAGCAGAAACACAAGATTTAAACAAATATGCGAAAGAAAAACTCAAAGCTAAAAATTTAAATGCGATTATCGCAAACGATGTCTCGCGAAACGATATTGGCTTTAATAGTGAGGATAATGAAGTGGTCTGGATTGATAAAGAAGATGAAAAATCTTTTCCTAAAATGAACAAAAACTTACTTGCTAAAAAATTGATCACTTTGATTACAGCAAAAGTAAAAACTATTGTTAATTAGTTTTTAAAGAGCCCTACATCGCAAAACCTAAATTTTCGTCGCTGACAATTGATATTTAAACGCTTTATTTCAAAACCATTTAACCATACACTGGGCTTGATTCATTTTCTTTGAGTTGAATATGCGCCTCAAAAAAGGAATGCGCCGACAGGAAATACTGCAAGCGTTAGCTCGAATGCTAGAAAGTCAGAAAGGCAGGATTACAACTGCCGCATTATCTTCGGAACTCAAAATTTCTGAGGCCGCGTTGTATCGACATTTCCCAAGCAAAGTGAAAATGTATGAAGGCCTGCTCGACTTTGCTGAGGAGACAATTTTTGCTCGAATTTCTAGTATTATCGCTGAAAAGCAAAATGCGTTTGATCAATGCAATAGAATTATTTGCTTAATCCTAAACTTTTGCGTAAAAAATCCTGGCATTACTAGATTACTCAATGGTGATGCGCTGGCTTACGAAGACTCAGTTCTTCCTCAAAGAATCAAAACCTTTTATGACCGACTCGAGTTGCAATTTCAAAGCACTCTGCTTGAAGGCCAAAGTCAGTTTGAATCCAAGCTACTTGACACTATTGAATCAACAGCAAATCTAATGATAACGATTGTAGAAGGGAAAATCAGCGCTTATGTCAGAAGTGATTTCACCAAAAACCCTCTGCAAAGTCACTCTAACCAATGGAAGGTAATAGTTGCAGGCATTTCCCAAAAATAGTTTTACGCAACCCCAAATTGATCTCTATAGACCGAAATATCTTTTAATATTTTTGAGGGCATTTTCTCATTATTAACGAACCGAATGATATCATCAATATCGATGATACTTACTACTGGTATTGAGTAATCCCTCTCGATCTCTTGAGTTGCTGACATCTCCGAAGCTCCTCTCTCTTTTCTATCTAATCCAACTATGATGGCCGTAACTTTCCCACCTGATTTTGTAATTATATCCAGCGATTCCTTGACGGCAGTGCCAGCTGTTATCACATCATCAATAATCACGACTTCACCACTGATCGGCGCCCCAACTATAAGTCCGGCTTCACCATGTTGTTTTTCTTCTTTACGATTAAAGCAGTAAGGAATGTCTATTTTATAATTATCAAATAGCGCTACTGCCATACTAGATACCAAAGGGATTCCTTTGTATGCTGGACCAAACAGCATGTCAAATTTCAAATTTGATCTCTTGAGCGCCGCAGCATAGCAAAATCCCAATTTCTTTAGGACTTCACCACAGTAAAACTCGCCAGCATTAAAAAAATATGGTGATATTCTTCCAGATTTTAATTTAAATGAGCCAAACTTTAGTGCACCTGAGTTAAGAGCAATATCTATAAACAGTTGTTTGTAATCAATAAGATACTTAGTTTGCATATAAATCTTTATGTTGCAATTTGATGTAGCATCAAACTTTTAATTCCTGATCCTGCCAATTTGATCATCTTGTTTAATTCATCCATGCTGAACGCACTGTTTTCTGCTGTGCCTTGGACCTCGATAAATTTTCCATTTTCATCCATGACTATATTCATATCTGTCTCAGCATTTGAATCCTCTATATAGTCTAGATCTAAAACTGGCACTCCATTCACAATACCAACTGATACCGCAGCTATCTGGTACGTCATGGGATGTTCAGATATTACCCCTTCCGTTAATAAACTCGTAACTGCATCATTTAAAGCAACCCAAGCACCGGTGATCGAAGCTGTTCTTGTGCCGCCATCTGCTTGAATAACATCACAATCAATATGCACCGTTCGTTCACCAAGCAGAGATAAGTCAACTGCCGCTCTCAAAGAGCGCCCTATTAAGCGCTGTATTTCTTGAGTTCTCCCTTTTTGTTTTCCTCTAACAGCCTCTCGATCCATACGCTGTTGAGTTGACCGAGGAATCATTACATATTCGGCGGTAATCCATCCTCTATTTTTCCCACGCATGAATCTTGGAACGGAGTCTTCAATACTCGCGGTACACAATACTTTTGTTTTCCCAACCTCTATTAATACTGAACCCTCTGCTGCCTCAAGAAAATTTCGAGTTAGTTTTATTGAACGTAAATCTTCCGATGCTCTGCCGTCGTGTCTCACGTTTAAGTATCCAAAAAAAGAAACATAAGTGTATCACCTCTTAAGACAGCTTTGATAAAATAATATAAAGCTAATAGAGGATTAAATAATGCCTAAAAGTATGACTGCCTTCAGTCGGACCGATATAAGTGGTGAATTTGGATCATTGGTTATCGAATTAAAATCTGTAAATCACAGATTTATAGAAATCAATTTTAAAATGCCCGACGCTTTAAAACGAATTGAAGTAGAGCTCAGGAATTTTATAAAACGAGAACTAACTAGAGGAAAGATTGAATGCATAATTACAATCCATGAGAACGATAAATCAGCTGACATAGCCTTAAATGGAGCTCAAATAGGCAAATATCTTGACTCAATAAATCAATTAAAAAATGAGATTAGAGATTCAGCACCTATTTCAATTACCGATATTCTCAAACTACCGGGCGTACTCATAGAAAAACATCCAAAGCTTGATAGTTTAGACGAGTTGCTCATCAAAGGATTCAGAGATGCAATCATTAAACTTGCGGAGTATAGAGAAATAGAAGGCAAAAAACTTGAAAAAGATATCCTTATCAAAATAAATGCAATTGAAGCTCAAATAGATTCTTTAGAGAAAAAACTTCCAAAGCTTCTGGAGCTAAATCGTAAACGACTTAAAAAAAGAGCTTGTGAGCTAGCTATTCAAATCGACAGAGACAGGCTGGATCAAGAAATGGTGCTACTTGCTAACAGATCAGATATTGATGAAGAGATTGTTCGTATGAGGTCGCATACGATCGAAGTAAAAAGATTATTGGGCACAGAGAAATCGATAGGAAGAAAACTAGATTTTCTAATGCAAGAAATGAACAGAGAAGCCAATACACTTGGCTCAAAGTCACTTTCGGATTTTACCAGTGGGGCAGCAATCGAGCTCAAGGTTTTGATAGAGCAAATCAGAGAGCAAGTCCAAAACATCGAATAATAGTTAGCTTAATTATTTCTATGAATCTGATCTATATACCCATGATCAGACATGCATTCACCAAATGAAATTAGATTGTCGTCACTCACTATAACGTCATCAACTGAGGGTAAACGTGATGCTGCGGAGGAACAAAAATTGGAGATTTCTGCAGCTTCCTCTCCAGGTGTCAAAGATCCACGAACACAACCAGCAGAAGTCGATAAAATTGACATAAGCAGAATATAAACAAACAATAATTTCATAGTTATATACTAATTTTAGGATTTATTAAGAAAATCTCTAACAAAATATGTTCCTTTTGCTTCTGCTATCTTGTCTTCCTTCTCATTTCTTAAGATAACAGTAGTCTCAAACTTATGTTTGCCAGTTGATAAAAGATCGTTTTTCATAGCACATACCTTATCATCACCAAAGATTAATTCTGCATAAATTCCTCCCTTAGCAGGATTAATAAACTTTATATCGAGACTACCAACAACTGGTTGAAACTCATCATTACAGTTATGCATAACCACCAAAGCACCCACATATTCCGCTGTCATCCAAATAGGTCCGGCATGCATGATGCCAACATGATTTTTATTGTTTTCCCCTAATGGGGTGAAACACTTATAAAAATTGTTANCGACACTAACTGTCTCTATACCAATAAATCTATATATTGGACAAAGCTCTCTTGCTAACTTGGTATAGTGAGACGCTAATATTTTTTGATCAGTCATTGCACTTAAATTCAAAGTTTCAGCCAAAGTTTAACACTTCTTGGTATTTTGTATCGTACTTTTAAGCTGAGTGAAATTAGTAGATACAATCTTTTGACTAGTGGTAAAGTATTACCAAATTATTCAATCGAATTATTAAAATGATACTTGGNAACTTATTTATCATTTCCGCACCATCTGGAGCTGGGAAAACGAGTCTTGTGAAGCACTGCGTTGATACGCGTTCGGATATAGAAGTGTCAATCTCNTATACAACTCGTCCGCCAAGATCAAGAGAACAAAATGGAAAAGATTACTTTTTTGTTTCCGAAAAAGAGTTCGATCAGATGATTCTAAATAATAGTTTTATTGAGTATGCAAGTATCTATGGATACCGCTATGGAACCTCCACNCAATTAGTAAAAAAATCTATCGACAGTGGAGTAAATGTAATCCTCGAGATTGACTGGCAGGGTGCAAGTCAAGTCCGCAACAAATTTCCAAACAATACAAGCATATTTATATTGCCACCATCAATGAGAGAACTAGAGGAGCGNCTTAGGAATAGGGGACAAGATGACGACGACACAATCTGTGGACGCCTTTCAGCCGCTAAAAATGAGATTAAACATTACAAAGAGTTCGATTATTTTATTGTTAATAAAGACTTCGACATATCAGTACTTGAACTCATGAAAATCATCGATGTAGATAAAAATCGAGTCTCTAACACAAAAATTAATTCGATATTAGATGAATTACTGATCTAATGTTCTTAAATATCAAGAAATGATTTTAGTTTTTTTTAACTTGATTTGTTGAATAACACTAATTTAGTTAAACTAGCGCCTATCAAATGAAAGGTGAAAATAATGGCAAGAATTACCGTTGAAGAATGTTTAGAAAATGTAGAAAATCGATTTGAACTGGTGATGGTTGGCTCAAAACGAGCAAGGCAAATAGCAGTTGAAGGGCGACCAGCTTTGGTTGATGAGGAAAATGATAAGCCAACTGTTATAGCGCTAAGAGAGATTGAAGAAGGTTTAGTTACTGCGGATATACTCACCGAGATACCGAAAGACTTTGATATTCTCGACGAAGAAATTGCAGAGCCAGCTAGCGATGATTCGCAACCAGAACCTGAAACTACCTCCGATTAAAGTAAGTAACAAAATTTGAGAGGTTCAACTTTTGTTAAATGGACTTACAGAAAAGCTATCTGGTTATCTCCCCGAAGCTGAAATCACGGATGTCGAAAAAGCTTATCTTTATTCTGAAGAGTGTCATTTAGGCCAACTCCGGCATAGTGGAGACCCCTACATAACTCACCCACTGGCTGTTGCGAATATCCTGGCAGACATGCGCATGGATCATGAGAGTCTTATAGCGGCCCTCTTGCATGACGTTATAGAAGATACTGGGGTCACAAAAAATCAAATAAGTAGACGGTTTGGCAGAACAGTTGCCTCACTAGTGGATGGCGTCAGTAAATTAAGTGAGATAGAGACAGCTTCAAGAGCAGAACAGCAAGCAGATAGCTTCCAAAAAATGACACTGGCAATGTCTAAAGATATTAGAGTCGTTTTAGTGAAATTGGCCGACCGACTTCATAATATGAGAACTTTAGGGGTCTTACCCCCAGACAAACGACGACGTATTGCTAAAGAAACGATTGATATCTACGCGCCAATTGCTCAAAGATTAGGTATTAATGACGTAAGACTTGAGTTCGAAAATCTAGGTTTTGCCGCGATGTACCCTCTGAGATATAGGCGTCTGAGAGAGGCGCTAAAATCTTCTAGGAAAAATAAAAGGGAAATCATTACAGAAATTCATGAGTCAATGGAAATTCGTCTTGCAAGAGAAAATGTTATCGCCACAGTTAAGAGCAGGGAAAAGCATTTGTGGAGTATTTATAAGAAGATGCGGAAAAAAAAGAAACATTTTCATGACATTATGGATGTGTTTGCTTTCCGATTAATAGTCGACAATGTAGATGATTGTTACCGAGCTCTTGGCATTGTTCACAACATTTATAAACCCGTTCCCGGGGAATTCAAGGATTATATTGCTATACCTAAAGCAAATGGATATCAATCTTTACACACTGTGCTAGTTGGCATGCACGGAGTAGCTATTGAAGTCCAAATTAGAACAAATGAAATGGATAAAATGGCAAACTTTGGTATTGCTGCACATTGGGAATATAAGTCAGGGAAAGACAATATAGAAGTCAGTCAAAGAAAAGCCGCGAGGTGGGTACAAGATTTATTAGAAATGCAAAGACAAGCGGGTAATTCCATTGAATTTTTAGAGCACGTCAAGTCAGACTTATTTCCAGATGAAGTATATGTTTTTACGCCTCAAGGAAAGATCATTGAACTTCCAAGCGGTGCTACTCCCATTGATTTTGCATACTCTTTACATACAGACCTGGGTGACAGTTGCATAGCATGTCACGTAGATGGTGAACTAACACCTTTGTCGGAGCCATTAGAGAGCGGACAAAAAGTCGAAATCATAAATACCCCCGGAGCTCAACCAAATCCAAACTGGTTAAACTTCGTTGTTACCGCCAAAGCTAGAAGCGCTATAAGGCATTTTTTAAAAAATCAACAGCATGATAAATCGGTTGACCTTGGCAAGCGTCTTTTAGACCAAGCTTTAAAAAACATTGGCACGAGCTATAAAGAACTGAAAAAATCTCAAATCAAAAAACTATTAAAAGAAACTAGCTCCTCTACGTTTGAATTTGTTTTGCAACAAATTGGACTGGGGAACCGAGTACCTTTTGCAGTCGCAAATATTCTGATTCCTCCTGACAAACGAATCAATATTGATCGTAAGAAAAATTATGATTCACCGGTTGTTATTGACTCATCCGAGGGATTAATTGTCCAGTATGGAAAGTGCTGTCGCCCAATACTTGGAGACCCCATTCTTGGCCATTTAACTCCAGGCAAAGGATTAGTAATTCACAGAGATGCTTGCAGAAATCTTAAAGAAATAAGAATGAATCCAGAAAAATGTATGCCGCTTATTTGGTCATCAGTAGTAAAAGGTGAATTTGCAGTTGAGCTAAAAGTGGAACTAAGGCCAGAGCGCGGCTTTATTGCGGCGCTTGCAGCAAGAATAACTGAAAGTGATGCTACGATTGATCAAATTAACGTNACAGAAAAAGATGCATACACGAGTATTATTAATATTGTGCTTACGGTTAAAGATCGAACACACTTGGCAAAAATAATGAGACGGACGAGAAGTTTAAAGCCTGTCCATCGAGTACACAGAGTGAAAAACACACTAAATTAAACTTTGGTNCAGGAGCATGCTATGTCGAAGAGAGAAGTAGTGAACACATCCAGAGCGCCAGCTGCGATTGGCCCATACTCTCAAGCTGTTAAAGTTGATAAAACTNTATATTTGTCTGGGCAGATACCACTAGTTCCCGAAACAATGACGCTCGCTGGCATNGACATAGCGACCCAGGCACTACAAGTTTTTGATAACCTNGCCGCAGTCTGCCAAGCTGCAGGGGGCTCTTTAAGGGATATCGTTAAACTCAATATCTATTTAACTGATCTAGGACATTTCCATGAAGTCAATGAGGTAATGAAAGAAAAAATGTCGAAACCCTATCCCGCTAGAGCAGCAATTGGTGTTAACCAGTTACCCAAGGACTCGTTAATAGAGATGGATGCCATCATGGTTATTTAGACCGGNTATTCCTATAACTCTTGCTTCAATATCATNTCATAACCTTCTTGATAGGAAGGAAAATTAAGTTTGAAACCTGAGTTTAATAACCTTNTATTGCTTAATTTACACCCTTTATTACTGATCTTTGTGTTTTTATTTAATTCAATCTTAAGTCGATTTGCCAGCCATGTCCTAAGCTCATATTGGGTCACTGGAAATGAATCAGTTCCAATATACATATCATCTAACTCAAAACCCTCAAAATATTTATTTATTAGATGTATTAGAATCCGCACGCAGTCATCAATATGAATCCGATTGGTCCACCTCTCAGGAAATTTATCACATCCATAACCCGCTCGGACACTATCCAACAAACGAGGTCTCTCAGCTCCATAAATTCCAGAGAATCTCAGCACTATAGTCTTCCCCGAAAATTTCTTTATCTCCTCTTCAGCTTCTATCAATGCACTCACATAAGCGTCAGCTTTAACAAGCGGAGTTTTTTCATCATAATTTCGTCCAGATGAATACCGGTAAACTCGCGTACTAGAAACCCAAATAACTAGTTTTGGTTTTTTTTTCATTGAATTTAGAGCTGTCTTAATCGAGGTGGCACCCTCGAAATAAGTTTTTTTGTAATCACTCTCAGTAAGACCATCTGGGGTAAGTGTAATAATTACAACATCAAAATTCTCAGATAAAACAGATATCATCAAATCTTTGTTAAGAACATCTGCTTCTATCGGTATTATTGGATTTCTAAGAGAGGTAGTATCTCTGCGTAAGCCGAAGCAACGATCAGTGTGTGCAAAATGATCGGCAACCCTTGTTCCAATATCTCCGCAACCAACTAATAAAATTTTCAAAGCAAAACTCTTTATTTTTAGTATCTTGAGATCATAACAAAGATAAAACATTGTGTTTAGAATTCTAGTTTTTTAGATTCTGTTATCATGAAGGAGAAATCAAAAAATAATTTACTTAAAATGACTAAAAAAAATACTGAGCTAAATAGCCTCTTAAGTTCATTGCCAGGTGTAGGTCCGAAGATCACACAAAAACTTAGAAATATAAATTTATCTACCTTTAAAGATGCGCTGTTTCATCTACCATATCGATACGTTGATCGAACAAAAGTTACAAAAATCTGTAATCTTAATTTAAATGATTACGCTGTAATCGAAGGCGAAATAGAGAGCGTGGGTGTAGTTTTTTCAAAAAGAAGAACTTTAATCTGCCGAATTTCTGACAATTATGGCTCTGTAATTATTAGATTCTATAAATTCAGTAATTCACAAAAATCTCAGTTTATAAAAGGCGCTTACATAAGGTGTTTTGGAATCGCTCATCGAGGAAAGTCCAGCTTCGAGTTCTATCATCCTGAGTATTCAATAATGGAGAAAAACAATTTAAAACCACTTGATACAACTTTAAGTCCAATATATCCAACGACGATAGGCCTATCCCAAAATAAGTTACGTGATATCATCAAACGGGTCCTTGATCATCTATGCCAGACCCAAACAAATGCCAACGTCAAACCTTTTAATTCAGAAAAATTAATACTAAATCAGTTTTCATCTTACGAAGCTTTGAAGTTCTTGCATAATCCTCCATCAAACACTGACCTGAGTGTTTTGGAGTCACGGTCGCACCCAATGCAAAAAATCTTATCTCTTGAAGAACTTACCGCATATCAAGTTAGTCTATTATCAGAACGAAAAACTATTAAAAGTCATACATCTAAACCCATGTTTCGAGATTTAAAATCAGAAGGAATTTTCTTAAATAATTTAAATTTTAAGATGACAAGTGCGCAGACTCGGGTTGTAAAAGAAATAGCTGACGATATTTCGTCAATCAATCCCATGCATAGGCTAGTGCAAGGAGACGTAGGGTCTGGAAAGACTGTGGTAGCAGCTTTTTGTTCACTCCAAGTTTTACTAAGCAAAAAACAAGTAGCAATAATGGCACCTACTGAGATACTAGCAGAACAACATCGATTGAACTTTCTAGAGTGGCTGAGTCCTTTTAAATATCAAATAGATCTCCTCTCTAGCAAAGTAAAAGGAAAACTTCGTGAAAAGGTTTATCGAAAGATCGAGGATGGAAGGACGCAAGTAATTATTGGGACTCATGCTCTCTTTCAGGAAAATGTTAAATATAACTCTCTTGGATTGGTTATTATTGATGAACAGCATCGTTTTGGAGTGAATCAAAGGCTAACCTTGCTAAAAAAAGGTTTTAATGGAACAAATAATTGTAAAATTATCCCGAACCAACTAGTGATGACCGCAACACCTATTCCTAGGACACTTGCAATGAGCGCTTATGCTGATCTTGATTTTTCCGTAATAGATGAATTGCCGCCGGGAAGACAACCAATTAAGACCTCTGTGTTCAGTGATCAAAAGAGAGATGAAGTCATAAAAAAAATACAAGATATAGTTATTCAAGGTAATCAGGCTTATTGGGTGTGCACACTAATCGAGGAATCAGATGCTTTCGAAGCTGAAGCAGCCAAAGTCATAAGCTCAGAATTACAACTACAAATGCCTGCATTATCGATTGGCTTAATACATGGAAAACTTAAAGCCAAAGAAAAATTAGACGTAATGGATAGATTCAAACGAAAAGATATCAATGTGCTAGTTGCTACAACTGTAATTGAAGTGGGAGTCGATGTGCCTGATGCCACAGTAATGGTGATCGAAAACGCAGAGCGGTTGGGGCTTTCGCAATTACACCAATTACGAGGCCGTGTAGGAAGAGGTAGTAAACCGAGCTATTGCATCTTAATGTATGGCAAAAAACTATCACAATTAAGCCGGCAAAGAATGGAAATCATGCGCGAAACCAATGATGGTTTCAAAATAGCCGAAAAAGATTTGGCAATGCGGGGAGCAGGAGAGATACTTGGAACCCGTCAAACAGGTGATATTGGCTTTAAAATTGCAGATCTTTCAGCAGATGCTTCTTTATTGCCTTTGGCTCAACAAAATGCTGAGGAGATTATTGAAAATAATCCTGATTATGGGCAAAAAATCATCAATAACTGGCTCCCAAAAGGTAATGAGTTTTCCCTAGCATAACAAATGATGTTAAATATTTATTCCAACAAACTATCAAAATATCACTTCACTCAGATAGATCCTTAGCTAAGGAAGTCCTTAATGAACTATTTTTTCCAACAACCGAGTTAGGGTAGGGCGCGCCAAAAATTATAGTTACAATTTGTGTCCACGAAGATGCTTTTTTCAAATCCATCATGATTTCTTTCCACGAATGAAATGTTATCTCAATAGGATTATTTGTATTCAAATCTTGTACTAAACCAAAGACTACCTTCTTCTCTTCTCTTTGATAGGTGCGAAAAAATCGGTCCCATATGATTAGTAAATTTCCATAATTCTTGTCTATATATTCTTTGTTTTTGCCATGATGAACACGGTGATTCGAAGGAGTATTAAAAATACCATCCATCCATCCTAATTTTCCTATTACTTGAGTATGCCCAACCACACCCCAAAAAGTTGATATCACCCCCGCTATTGCCGTGACACTGGGATCAAAACCAAAAAGCGGTAAACTTATAAAGAAAGGTACTTTAGAAATCGGGCCAAACCATGCTTGACGAAAAGAAACGGAAAAGTTCATTTCAGTACTCGAATGATGATTCATGTGAATTGCCCATAAAATTCTTACTCGATGTGAGCACCGATGGTACCAATAAAAAACAAAATCAATTGCAATAAAGGTTATCGCCCATAAGAAAAACAAGGGTAATTTATCAACCAAATTCAATAATCTATACTCGTACAAAAAAAAGTATAAAGATAGAATAGACCCTTGAAAAAGCAATGACACAAGAATATTCCCAAACAGAAGTCCCGCTGTACCAAAAAAATCTCCCGCTTTATAAAGTTCTCTATTTCTGGAAATAGATAATATTACTTCAAAAACAATTGCTATTATTACGATAGGGATGGCGATCTGATAAACGCCCGAATAATCTATGAATTCCATACTACAAATCCCGAATAGATTGTAATTTCACCTTCAATCATTGATTCAATATCTCTATCGCGGGCAGCTTTCCACTCTCAAGAAATTTTAAAAAAGCACCACCACCAGTTGAAATATATGAGATGTTCTTTGAAATTTTATACTTTTCAATCGCGGCAAGCGTATCGCCTCCACCCGCAATTGAAAATGCATCACTCTCAGAGACCGCCACAGAAATTGACTTTGTGCCCTCGCTAAACTGCTCAATTTCAAAGACTCCAACTGGTCCATTCCAAATAATAGTTCCTGAAGCTTTAAGTATTTTTGATAATCTTTCTGACGATGATATTCCAATATCAAGAACCATTTCATCTGGACCAATCTCATCTACCAATTTTTTAGAAGCTACACTCTTATGAGATATCTCAGTTGAAACGACAACATCAGTCGGCAATATCACCTCAACTTTTTCCATGATCGCTCTGGCTCTATCAACTAACTGTTTTTCATAAAGTGATTTACCAACATCTTTTTTCGTAGCAACTAAAAAGGTGTTTGCTATTCCCCCGCCAACAATTAGACAATCAACCTTATTGGCGAGATTTTCCAAAACGCCCAACTTAGATGATACTTTTGAACCTCCAACTATCGCGACTACCGGCTTTTTTGGGCTGCTGAAGCAGAAATTTAAAAACTCTACCTCCCTCTTTAAAAGAGGACCCATACATGAGATAGGTGCATATTTCGCTACGCCATGCGTTGAGGCTTGCTCACGATGAGCAGTTGCAAAAGCATCCATAACAAAGATGTCACACATTGCCGCATAACGTTTTGATAACTGCTCGCAATTTTCGCTCTCACCTTTATTAAACCTGACATTTTCCAATAAGATTAGCTTTGAATGTAAACTAGCCAAATCCGAAATATTTCGACAGAGAGAAACATTAGTATCGAGCTTTTGTGCCAAATATTTGGCAACAGGATCTAAAGAATATTTTTGATCAAATGTACCCTCTTTGGGTCGTCCCAAATGAGACATAATTACAACATTACTGGCAGTCTTTAACGCAAGCTTTATAGTGGGTAGCGCTTTATCAATTCTTATTGAGCTATCGATGATTCCTTGATGCATAGGAACATTCAGATCCAATCGAATCAGAACCCGACGGTTAGCCATGTCTACTTCTTCCATCATTCTCATATAGCTAATGTCTTGTAATCCAAAGTCTTATGATGTCTAGCATTCGGTTAGCATATCCCCATTCATTATCGAACCATATTAAAATTTTGACTAGCTTAGCTCCACTTACTCGTGTCTGACAGGAGTCTACAATTCCACTTCTTTTATCATGAATGAAATCGCAAGATGCCAGTGGCTCATCTGTATAACCCAAGATGTTCGAGAAATCTCCATTTGCAGATTCGAACAATATCGAGTTTATTTCCTCAACAGAGGTGCTTTTTGAAACCAAAATCGATAAATCGATTGCAGAGACATTAATTGTAGGTACCCTCATTGCTTGCGCTTGAAATTTTCCCGTCAGATTTGGCAATACTCTGTCAATCCCAAGTGCTAAATCTGTATCAACTGGTATCATCGAGTTCATCGCCGCTCTAGTCTTCCTTAAGTCTGTATGGTGAAACGCGTCAATAACAGGCTGATCGTTCATTGCAGAGTGGATTGTTGTTATTACACCACTTTCAATACCTAAGTTATCATGAATAATTTTTATCAGTGGCACCACACAATTTGTCGTGCAAGAAGCCCCCGATATAATCGAGTCGGAATCTTTTAGTAGATGCTCGTTCACACCGAACACGATAGTGTTATCAACACACCGATCAGCAGGCTGTGAAAAAAGAACCCTCTTGGCACCTGACTTTATATGTAATTCTGCTTGCTCACGCTTAGAATAAGATCCACTGGATTCAATTACGATATCAATATCATGCTTAAGCCAAGGCAAACATGTTAAGTCATGATGATGGCTAACAGAAATAAGATCATCGTCTATCTTTAAATCTTTACCATCGGTATTCACACAACCAAAAAACTTGCCATGAGTCGAGTCATAACGAGTCAGGTGAGCCATGGTGTGAACTTCGGCTATTTCGTTTATCGCTGTTATTTTAAATTCCAGATCCTGATCACTTTCATAAAAGGCACGAAGCACGGACCGACCTATCCGGCCAAAGCCGTTGATTGCGATATTAAACACCTAAGAAAGCATCCCCTTCGCAACATTGACAAGATTTTCCTTAGTAAAGCCAAATTCTCGCATTAGCACATCACCGGGGGCTGATTCGCCGAATGTTTCCATCCCAATCACAATGCCGGACAAACCAACAAATTTATACCAGTAGTCTTTATGAAGAGCCTCTACTGCGATGCGGTTTAAAAGACTTGGCGGTAAAACCCTATCTCTATAGTCTTTATCTTGTAAACAAAAAAGCTCGGCACACGGCATTGAAACAACTCGCGCTGATATACCTGCTAATTTTAGCTCTCGAGCAGCTTGAATAGCTATATTCACTTCTGACCCCGTTGCTATAAACAATAGTTTTGGATCTGGATGATCTAATAAAACATACCCACCTTTGGATATTAGTGCTACTTGTTCATTATCTCGTATTGCGGGCTCTAAGCTCTGCCTGCTAAAAACTAATGCTGTAGGACCATCATCTCGCATAATTGCGTGCTTCCACGCGGTGGCAGATTCTACCGTATCACAGGGCCTCCAAGTATATAAGTTAGGCGTAGCGCGAAGTGCAGTCAATTGCTCAACTGGTTGATGCGTAGGACCATCCTCTCCCAATCCAATCGAATCATGAGTGTAGACAAAAATACTCCTTTTCTTCATCAACGCAGACATTCTAATTGCATTTCTAGCATATTCCATGAACATGAGAAATGTTGCTCCATAATTAATAAAACCACCATGCAACGATATTCCGTTCATAATTGCAGACATACCAAACTCTCTGACTCCATAAAATATATAGTTTCCAGATGCATCATCCGATTTGATCGGCTTTGACCCTTTCCAAATCGTGAGATTTGACCCAGCGAGATCTGCAGATCCACCCAGTAATTCAGGTAGCATCGGACCATATGCATTCAGACAATTTTGAGACGCTTTTCGCGATGCGATTCTCTCAAAATTACTCTGACACTCGCGTATATAACTATTTGCGCTTGCTTCGAAACCCGCAGGAATTTCACCCTTCATTCTTCTTTGAAGATCTAGAGCTAGGTCTGGGTACTCTTTCTGATACTGATCAAAGACAACATTCCACTGGTCTTGCTTTTTCTGACCTGCATTTTTTGCATCCCAAGCCTCATAAATTTCAGAGGGAATTACAAAAGGTTTATGATTCCAATTAAGGGCTTTTCTAGTTAGCGCAACTTCATCATCTCCCAACGCCGCGCCATGACACTCCTCCTTGCCTTCTTTATTTGGCGATCCAAATCCAATAATTGTTTTACAGCAAATCAAAGTGGGTTTGTCAGTTTTATATTTTGCTTGTTTCAATGAAGTAGCTATTTTGTTGTTGTCGTGTCCATCAACATCACTTATAACGTCCCACCCATAAGCTTCGAAACGTTTTTTTGTATCATCTGTAAACCAATCCTCAACTTCGCCATCGATTGAAATCCCATTATCATCGTAAATCGCGATCAATTTACCTAGGCCAAGCGTCCCTGCAAGGGAACATACCTCATGTGATATACCTTCCATTAAACAACCATCACCTAAGAACACATAAGTATTATGGTCAATGATTTTGTAACTATCTTTATTAAATTGATCGGCCAAAACTTTTTCAGCAATAGCCATACCCACAGCGTTCGCCAAACCTTGTCCCAAAGGTCCGGTAGTTGTCTCTACACCTGGAGCATATCCATATTCCGGATGCCCTGGTGTCATGGAGTGCAACTGACGAAAATTTTTAATCTCATCTATTGAAAGTTCATACCCTGATAAATGAAGAAGTGAATATAAGAGCATTGAGCCATGTCCATTAGACAAAACAAAACGATCTCTATTAATCCAATTGGGGTCATTGGGATTATGCGATAAAAAATCATTCCATAACACTTCTGCAATGTCTGCCATACCCATTGGGGCGCCAGGATGGCCACTATTGGCGCGTTGAACAGCATCCATACTCAATGCTCGAACTGCATTGGCGAGTATTCTTCTATCTTCCATCAAGCATTACCTTTTTATTTTGTCGGATCCATTTTATCTTTGCTTAAAAATAAACACCAGCTAATGCAACACATAAAAACATCAAAATTTGTTTATATAAAAAATTATTGATATAATCGAATAATGAGTGTTAGCGCTAAAAAGTTCGTAACCAGTTCTGTTGATGTTTCCAATTTCAATCCTTTATGCAAAGCAGTTGGAGATGCTTTACGTGTTGAAATATTGAAGGTACTTCAAGATAACTCTTTCGGTGTTTTGGAGCTCTGTTCGATATTTGAGATCGGGCAGCCAGCTATGAGCCATCATCTAAAAGTGCTCTCGAAAAGCCATCTTGTTACGACTAAAAGAGATGGGGCTAATATTTTTTACCAAAGAAATAATTTTAATCCTGAAGAAAACTTACAGAGTTTTCAAAGCACACTGTTCAAAACAATAAATAGCTTCAAGTTAAGCGAGTCTGTCGAAAGGAACGTCGAAATTGTCAAAATTGCGAGAGAGAAAGTTTCAATCGATTTTTTCAACAAAAATATAAGCTTATTTCAGGAAAATCAAGATTTGATAGCAAGTTGGTCAAACTATGGTCCAAGCATAGAAAATTTACTTCCGAAACACAATATTCAGGGGAGATTAGCGGTTGATGTTGGCTCTGGGCTCGGGGACTTTCTGCCCACATTAAGTTCTCTCTTCGACAAAGTCATTGCAATCGATAATGCTAAAGAAGTTCTCGAAGAGTGCATCCAAAACATTACAAGCAAAAAGCTTAATAATGTTTCTACTTTTTTAGGCAACTTTAAAGAGTTCAAATTCCAAACAACTAAAGCGGACTTAATATCACTTAATATGGTGCTCCATCACAACATTAATCCACAAAATGTGTTAGAAGAATGCTCAGCTTTATTAGCAGAAAATGGTTTCATGCTGATTACGGAATTATGTAACCACAATCAAGAATGGACTAAGACGTCTTGTGGAGATTTATGGTGCGGGTTTGAGCCAGAAGCTATTGAAAAATGGGCTAAAGAATGCGAATTAAAAAAATTAGAAAGTATGTTTATTGCTCAGAGAAACGGTTTTAAGACACAAATACACATTTTTAAAAAATAAAGGCGGCATTATGCAACATTACAAATTATTTACATCTGAATCTGTATCAGAGGGTCATCCAGATAAAATGGCAGATCAGATATCAGACGCTGTACTAGATGCTATTCTATCTGATGATCCATCCTCCAGGGTGGCGGTAGAGACGATGGTGAAAACCGGGATGGCGATTATTGCGGGAGAAGTACGAACTAATACATACGTAGATCTCGAAAATGTTGTTAGGAAAGTCATCACTGATATTGGATATGATAATTCCGATGTTGGTTTTGATGGAAATAACTGTGCTGTTTTAAATGCCATCGGAAAACAATCTGGTGATATCGCAATGGGAGTAGATGCCTCAGCAAGCAAGGATATCGGTGCAGGGGATCAAGGCTTAATGTTTGGCTATGCCTCGAACGAAACTGACGCATTTATGCCTGCGCCAATTCATTACTCGCATCTTTTGGTAAAACAACAGGCTAAAGTTAGAAAAAATGGCTTACTACCCTGGTTAAGGCCAGATGCAAAAAGTCAAATTACGTTTAAATATGAGAATGAAAAACCCGTATCGATAGATGCGATTGTATTGTCGACTCAGCACTCCCCTGATATTTCACTACTAGAGCTTCAAGAAGCAGTAAAACAAGAGATTATCTTGCCAATAATACCTGAAAAGTGGATACATAATGATACAAAATTTCATATAAACCCGACTGGTCAATTCATTATTGGTGGTCCTGTTGGAGATTGTGGACTCACAGGGAGAAAAATTATTGTTGATACATATGGAGGTATGGCACGTCACGGCGGCGGAGCGTTCTCAGGGAAAGATCCGACAAAAGTTGACCGCTCGGCGGCTTACGCAGGTCGGTACGTAGCTAAAAATATTGTTGCATCCGGTTTAGCAGATAAATGTGAGATACAAATCTCCTACGCAATAGGTGTCTCAGAGCCAACATCGATAAGTATTGACACTTATAACACTGGTAAATTGGAGGATCATAAAATTGCTGCAATTGTTTCGGAAAATTTTGACTTAAGGCCCAGAGGACTTATTGAGATGCTAGACCTTAACAGACCCATTTATCAAAAAACTGCAGCTTATGGACATTTTGGCAGAGATGACCTCGATGTGCCTTGGGAACGAATAGATAAATCAGAAGACTTAAAAAAATATTTATAAACAGAGCGCAATCTAACAAAAAGGATATTTGTAATGATTTCAGTAGCAGAAAAAATAGACCAAAACTTCAATGACTTTAAAGTAGCAGATATAAGCTTAGCGGATTGGGGCAGAAAGGAAATAGCAATAGCAGAAACGGAAATGCCAGCATTAATGGCATTGCGAGACAAGTACCAAACTGAGCAACCTCTGGCAGGTGCAAGAATTCTTGGTTGTATTCACATGACCATACAGACAGCTGTTCTTATTGAGACACTAAAAAGTCTGGGGGCGGATGTGCGATGGACCTCATGCAATATATTTTCAACACAAGACCATGCTGCTGCCGCAATTGCTGCCGGAGGCACTCCTGTTTTTGCGTGGAAAGGAGAAACTGAAGAAGAGTATGAATGGTGTCTAGAACAACAAGTGCTCAAGGATGGAAAACCATGGAATGCTAATATGGTGCTTGATGATGGAGGAGATTTAACTGCACTTTTGCATAATAAATTTCCAGAAGTTCTAGAAAATGTTCACGGTATTACAGAAGAAACAACAACAGGAGTTCATCGATTATACGAAATGTTAGAAAAAGGTGAACTATTGGTGCCTGCGATAAACGTAAATGACTCAGTAACTAAGTCCAAGTGTGACAATAAATATGGATGCAGACATAGCCTTAACGATGCCATAAAGCGTGCAACCGATCATCTTTTATCGGGGAAAAAAGCTGTGGTTATTGGATATGGAGATGTAGGGAAAGGCTCCGCTCAATCCTTGCGTCAAGAAGGAATGATAGTCAAGGTTACTGAAGTTGATCCTATATGCGCAATGCAAGCTTGCCTTGATGGATTTGAAGTAGTATCCACTTATATCGATGGAAATCCAGCTAATGGCGTAGATATTTCACTTCTTCAAAACACTGACTTACTTGTCACAAGTACTGGAAACTTTAATGTATGTGGGGAGAGTGTTCTCAGTAATTTAAAGTCCGGTTGTGTTGTTGCAAACATTGGACATTTTGATAATGAGATCGATACTGCTTATATGAGGGAGGTTTGGACTTGGGAAGAAGTAAAACCCCAAGTGCATAAAATCTATAGAGATGAAAGTAAAAATGACCACTTGTTACTTCTTGCAGAAGGAAGATTGGTGAACTTAGGAAATGCTACGGGTCACCCCAGCCGTATTATGGATGGATCTTTTGCCAACCAAGTATTAGCACAGATGGAACTATTCAAGCGTCAATTTGCTACTCAAACATCCGAAGAAAAAGCGCAGTACCTGGCGGTAGAAGTTCTGCCAAAAAATTTAGATGAGGAAGTAGCAAGCTATATGGTTTCTGGATTTGGAGGCGTAATTACCAAACTTTCAGACGAACAAGCCAGTTATATTGGTGTATCAGTTAATGGCCCATTTAAAAACGATGCCTACAAATACTAAATTAGTAGTGATTACCGCTTACCAGATATGCGGATGAGGGGCTTCAGTGCGAGTCCCTCGAATATTTGTTTCTATTGATATCAAAAAAGACGATTGCATCAATCTAGAAGAGGCAGAATCGCATTACGTCACAGCAGTTTTAAGGCTGAAAATAAAAAACGAAGTTATCTTATTCAATGGGACTGATTATGAATATCACGGATACATTGAAGAAATACAAAAAAAGTCTGTATTCATTTCAATAAAAAAACAGATAAAAAAGAATACCGATTCCCCCATAAAAACTAGGTTGCTTATCGCCATATCTCGAAGCAACAGGTTTGATATGATCATTCAAAAAGCGACAGAACTAGGAATTTCCTCTATAACACCCATTGAAACGGATTACTCTGATATCAAAATTAAAAAAATTAACTTATCTCATAAACTAAATCACTGGCAAAAAATTATGATAAATGCGTGTCAGCAATCAGGGCGCAATGGTCTTCCTACTATTAAACAAATTCAAAGCTTTTCAGATGCTATAACTTCAAATTCGTCAGGAAAAAAAATAATACTGACGCCTGGGTGTAATAAAACTCTTGAATCAATCGACTCTGTTGGAAAAGAGATAACAATAGTCTCAGGTCCAGAAGGAGGTTTCTCAGAGAGGGAGATAACTATAGCAAAAGAAACTGGGTTTGACGCTATCTCGCTCGGCCCAAGAATACTTCGCACCGAGACAGCACCATTAGCGGCATTAAGTATCATTCAATCAAAATGGGGAGACCTTACATAAAAACTCGTTTCATGATTTGTATCGCTTTTTTGGCGATTATTTCCAATAATGCAAAAGCAGGCCAAGAGTTAGATCAGGCAATAATTGGACTAACAGACTCTTTTGGCACAATTGAATGTGATAGCGTTCTCCGTGGGCTTGGCACAAAGATTCTTTTATCCCCCATAGAATTAGAGAAAGGATCTATTTTTGTAACAGCTGCACACACACTTTTCGACAAAGAAAATAGCAAGAGGTATAAGGATTGCTTTTTTAGAGTAGGGAATAGCCGATTTAATAAAAGACCTTTTGATAGGACCTCAGACACTAATTACTCTCCCCGAGACACTGATATTAACAAGGCTGTCAATGACTATATATTTTTTTATATAAAAAATGGTACCTCTCAGCTAGGAATAAGGCTAAAAGAGGCTGGAAAGAGTGAAGTAAATTTAGTCTCTATTGGCTTTGATAGCCTTTCTGAAAAAATAATATTAAATAATCCTTGCGAGAGAATACGTTCCGACATCTTAAACCACGATGGTATTCTATTACATAATTGTGATTCAAAAGCAGGGAACTCAGGAGGCGCAATTATCGACAGAAATACGGGTAATTTAGTTGCGATACATGGAGGGAAATTTCTAATAAATGAGAATAAAGAAGATAAGAATTTTTCAACAAAAACAACAACTATCAATCATGGCAGAGAAGTTGATTTTGCCTTTGTGCAATCTTTGGATAATTTTATTTTGTCTTTAATTCCTGATCGGTGATTACTCATCAAATAAAATATCTTTTTCATAACCGGGAATACTAATTCCACTTTTTGAAATTTTAATTTTAGAATCTTCTATTTGCTCTTCACCAAATTTATAAATAATATCCAGATCTCCTTGATCTGCACGTTTACAATAAATGCTTGCTTTCTCTAAGGCGAACTCCCGCTTAGTCAAATAATTAGAGAAGTCTTTATCTGAGTATTTCAACATCAATAATTCCTCCGTCTTCTTTGGAGAAATCACATAACCACTTGCATTGTTGCCTCCAAAACCCTTGGAATTGATAAAGGCAACGTCCATTGGATTCTCGCTGACATCTTTATCATGCAATAAAAAAGACAATCTTTCTTGACTGACATCTTTAGCAATCCTGTCAATGGTTTTGATACCAGGAATTACTTGATAAGAAAAGGTACCCAATGCCGAAACTACCTGATCACCACTTGCAGCGGCCATACTGTGGCCAACATATGATTTTACTGCTGCAACAGGCCAATCAAAAATATCAAACGCCTCTGCTACTCTATCTAGTACTTCTGATTCAGTTNTTCTATTGGCAGGTGTNCTGGATCCGTGTGCNTGAACAAAACTATTATTTTGAATACTCTTTTCTCCAAGNAANCTTATTGCTGATGACACTGCTCTTGCAAAACATAAATAGTTCCCNGGNCCCGGAGCAGATATGGATTTCTTGATGCCNTCNGCGTTTACAAAGACTCCNGGGAATGCNCCATAAATGATAGCCCCNAATTCCANNGCTANTTTGTCGTCCATTAAAATAATATATTGAGAAGCCTCGGCCAAGGTAAATCCACAATTTTCCCCAAAAGGTCGNCTCGANGATCGCCAGTTTACTTNATCCAAACCGTCTATTCTTTTTAATCCATCTTCTGTAACCAAAGCACTCATGCTAGACAATCCTTCGGACATCTCAGGAGTGATAGGCGCTTCTGAATTACCCACAACTGCTAAACGGCATTGGCCTGCTTGAATATCTCGTATCGCGCTATTAACCGTATACAAAAAGCTAGCGCACGCCCCAGTCGTTGCCTCTGTATGCCCTATATTTCCTAATACATAGGCATTTATAAAATCTGCAGGCATTGAATTTAAAGCTAGTGGAACTTGTTTTGAAGTTGTTCTATCTCCTCTTAATCTTGATTTAAAAAGCCCTCCGAAAGCTTCCTCATTTACCTGGCCAAATACGCTCGAAGAGTAGACTCCCACTTCATTTGGGCTAAGATTTTTACTCAAGAGATCCCATGAAATACCCACAGACTTGAGCGCATCATTCACACCGAGAATTGCCATTTGCAAACCCCTAGGATGGAACCTAGAAGTATAATAAGACTCAGGGCAGAAACCTCTCGGTAATTGACCCGCAGCTTTTGAGCTCAATTCATAATGTGAAGAAACAAAAAATTCAGTTTTACCACTTGATGTAACTTCTACTTCCGAATTAGTTAGTATTTTTATCTTCCAATCTTTAGGAGGGTGCTCAGGCAAATCTCTTTTTAACATCTTAAAAACTAATTTCTTTTCAGAAGCAAAGTTTATTTTTTTATTTCCTGGAATAGCACGGCTATCAAAATGCTCGATTTCACGAATTAGTGTACCTGCGAGCACAATTCCCTCGTAAGCCTTAATAACTTCTTCTTCATTTAAAAATTCACCCGATGCACTTATGTAAGTGTCATCTTTCCAAGAGACTAAACCCATTAAACAGGCAAGACTCAAGATAGTATTACGCTTATCTACTTCGTTAAGTGATTCTATAATCGTGCGTTTGAACCCTTGATGGAAAGAACTGCGACCGGCAGAATTATATCCTCCAAAGCCTACTATGACTGGTAAAACTTTACTCATATTTATACCAATAATTTCATAATTTATATCTTAAAATGCATGTAAATATAGCATTGTAAAATAACGAGCACTCTTAAAGCTTTCTGGCGTTAATTATCCCACTTATATTCGCAATGTTTCTATCAATAGCCGAATCAATCTTCCCCTCGACGTCTATAATATTATAAGCAATATCTCCTCGGCTTTTGTTCACCATATCTATAATATTCAAGTTTAGGTCAGCAAAGACTGATAAGACTTGTCCGAGAACTTTCGGAATATTTTCGTTGGTGAAGGTTATCCGAGTGCCGTCAGTACGAGCCATTTCAGTGGATGGAAAGTTCACAGAATTTATAATATTCCCGTTTTCTAAAAAATCGATTAATTGCTCTGATGCCATTACCGCACAATTTTCCTCCGCTTCCTTCGTACTCGCTCCAATATGTGGCATCAATAGGACATTTTTTAATCCGATCATCCCCGGCATTGGGAAGTCACTGATATATCCGCCAATTACTTTGTTTTCGATAGCATCAATTAAATCATTTAAGTTAACTATTTCTGCCCGGGCAAAGTTTAATAGCTTGGCTGAAGGTTTCATCTTGCGGAGATTTTTACTATTGATAAGATCCTTGGTTGATGGGATAGCCGGAATATGGAGTGTGACGAAATCAGATTGACTTAATAAGGTTTCTAAACTGTCCATTCTTTTTACTTTACTCGATAGTTGCCATGCAGTCTCCACTGAGATGGCTGGATCATAACCAATCACTTTCATACCTAAACTGGAACCTAAATTAGCTACCATAGATCCTATTGCACCTAATCCCACGATCCCTAAAGTCTTTCCAAAAATTTCTTCTCCTGCGAAACGCTTTTTTTCTTTCTCTAACAATCGGTTCATTTCTGCGAAATCATTAATACCTATCAAAGCATTTGCATATTCAATGCCACCTATAATATCTCTCGATCCAATTAATAAACTNGCTACTATTAATTCCTTGACGGCATTTGCNTTTGCTCCAGGNGTATTAAATACAACNATACCTNTNTCTGTATATTCCTTNACNGGNATATTATTTACTCCTGCACCTGCTCTTGCTAAAGCCAAAAGAGANGATGGGATAGNCTGACCATGNANTTTATGACTTCGCATCAGATATGCTTGAGGCTCGGCTACCTCAGTACTTATATTAAATTTTTCAGAATTGAACTTACTGAGTCCTGATTTTGCTATCGAGTTGTAAACCTTTATATTAAACATTTAATTATCTCATTTATTAAATTTATTTAATCTTTTCAAAAGCCCAATCCAACCATGGCATCAATAAAATTAAGTCTTCTTGCTCAACTGTTGCTCCACACCATATTCTGAGGCCNGCAGGGGCGTCTCTGTAGGAGCCAATATCGAAAGCNACCTGTTCTGATTCTAACAATTTAGTCATTTGCTTAACTTTTTCAGCCGATAAATCTAATTTTAAACAAACACTAGTGTTTGATAANGTTTCAATTTTATTTGCTAAGAATCCAATCCATTCTCTCTTATCGACGAAAGCTTTGATAACACTTAAATTGTCCTCTGACTTTTTAATTGCTGCACTTATACCACCCATAGATCTAATCCACTTCAATGCATCTAAATAATCTGCGGCGCATAATAAAGATGGNGTATTAATAGTTTGACCCGAAAAAATTCCATCTATTAATTTGCCTGATTTGGTTAATCGAAATAATTTAGGAAGAGGCCAGCAAGGCGTGTAAGTTTCTAAACGTTCAACAGCTCTTGGGCTTAAGATAAGCATGCCATGAGCTCCCTCGCCTCCTAAAACCTTCTGCCAACTAAATGTAGTAACATCTAACTTGTCCCAAGGCATATCCATAGCAAACACTGCTGACGTCGCATCACAAAATGTTAATCCACGACGATTGCTATCAATCCAATCTGAGTTTGGCACCTTTACACCGGAGGTNGTCCCGTTCCATGTAAAAACGATATCATTATCACTGTTGGTTAGCTCGAGCTTAGGTAAATCGCCATAGTCTGCTTCAAACAAAGAAATTTCCGGCAGCTTTAACTGATTGACCGCATCATTAATCCATCCCTTACCAAAAGATTCCCATGCACAAATGTCAACCGGTCTCTCCCCAAGCATTGACCACATTGCCATTTCGAATGCACCTGTATCAGAAGCTGGAACAACTCCAACTCGGTAATCGTCTGGTAATCCTAGTACTGAAGAGGTCTCTTCACAGACTCTTTTTAACAAATCTTTTCCTACTATTGAGCGATGGGATCTTCCCAAAGCAGATATATCAAGATTTGCAACATTATACCCTGGTCTCTTTGCGCAGGGGCCCGAGGAAAAGTTAGGACTATTTGGCTTTAAAGATGGCTTCATTTTATGAACACCTGATAAAGAAGGAGCAGTTTTGAGGTATTTTACTCAAAAGTTAAAACAAGAAAAGTTANATCAAGGTTTAAGCTGTCTCTCTTTTTCTATCAAAAAACTAGCGATTCTCAACATCCCCTCGAAACCTTTTCCCATGCGGGTTGTTATTCTGTATTTTCCATTAACAATCAATTCGGGAGTTCCCTGAGTCCGATAACCTTTGATTCTAGATTTTGCCTGATTAACCTGACTATTAACACCAAATGAATTGTACGCTTTAGAAAATTTTTCACCATCAACTTGATGTTTAGCAAATATTTCCTCGATGTCATTTTCAGATTGAATTGATTCTTTTCTCACATGAATTGCTTCAAACAAATCAACATGAGTTTTATCAAGAACATTAAAAGACCTTCCAACAAAGTAGGCTCTCGCATAAGGCTCCAAACTGGGATGCCATATAGCAGGTGTTCGCTGAAAATCTACATCATCTTCTAAATCTTCGACCCAAGTTTTCATCGCTCGCTCAAANTTGTAGCAGTGCACACATCCATAATGAAAAACTTCATTGATTTCTATTTTAGACGAATCAGCAGTTCTTATTACCTGTGGCAAAATTTCGTAATCTACTCCTGCCTCGTACATCTCTGCTTTTAGACCCACGGAAACACCCATCACTATTAAAGCGATGTTCCAAAANTTCTGAANTTGTTTAACCATGCTTATTAAGACCCAGGTAAATTCAATTAATTCAATCCCGATATGTAATTTGACACTGCTTTTATTTCTTTATCGCTCAGATTAGCCGCTACTCCTTGCATGATTGAAGCATTATTGCCACTGGCTCGCTCACCTCTTCTATATGCCAGAAGCTGCTTCTCAATATACTCTGCATATTGACCACCTAAAGCTGGATATCCTGCGGGGCCGTTTCCATTGCCTGAGGGTGAGTGACATCCCGTACATGCAGCCACACCATTGGCAATATTTCCGCCTCGGTAGACTTTTTCGCCAAGTGCCAAAGCTTTATCTGAGTCCGATATTCCAATCAACTCAATTTCTTTTGACCCAGCAATCGTTCTCTGCTTCTGATTATAGTAAGCTGCCATGTCTTGTAAATCTTGATCTGATGATTGGTCCAATATTCCCGCCATCTCCATAATAATTCTCTCGCCCGATTTAACTAATCTCAGTTGTTCAGTAATATACTTCTCGCCNANTCCCGCTATTTTGGGAAAATTTGGGACTAANCTNTTCCCNTCTGACCCATGACACCCAGCGCACACCAGNACTTTGTTTTGTCCNGCANCTGCATCTCCNGCNGACTGTGATGAANCAGAAAATAAAANCAAAACTACTGAAANCATCAAGAGAAAATAATATTTAATCATNCATGTTTCCAAATCTAAAAGGNCNGNCNATATACGTTATANCACNCGTCACTGGCGTTCTTNCACNNGCNGAGGCATTATATAACATCTGACTCAGTTTTCTAACCAACAAATCTGAAAAAAATTGCAATTTATGATGGTAAATTTTCAAAAAGTATCTTTTTTATCCAGTGCTCCAAAATTATCGNTATGCCCACCAGATGAGGGAATCGAAATCGCTTTTGCGGGCAGATCAAACGCTGGGAAATCGACAGCTCTGAANACATTGGTTAAAAACAAGAAACTTGCAAAAACCAGTAAGACTCCAGGCCGAACGCAATTAATAAATTTTTTTGAATTAAATGAAAATCAACGATTGGTAGACCTGCCAGGATATGGCTATGCGAAAGTTCCGCTATCTGTCAAAAGAAAGTGGGATATAAATCTGTCTGAGTATCTTAGATTTCGCCAAAGCTTGCGTGGTTTAATTCTACTAATGGATAGCAGGCATCCCTTAACAGAATATGATCGTCAGATACTAATGTGGAGTTCTCAGACAAATTTGGAAGTTCACATATTACTTACAAAAGCCGACAAACAAAAAAATAATGCTTTAAGAACTGCATTAGAGGAGGTAAAAAACTTTACCCTAGATCCGGAATTATCCTTGCCAATTATTTCTGTTCAACTATTTTCATCTAAAAGCAAGCTAGGGCTAAAGGAGTTTGAAGAGAAAATAAATTCGTGGTTTACAAGAGAGCTCCTGAATCCTTTATGATCCAGGAGCNTCTTGCTACTTAGGGGTCTAACATCTACTAACATCTCTCGGGGGAGATAAGGTACAACTTTGCGTTGCCTTACCTTTGACACCAAGATTTAAAAAAGTTCAAAAAAATTTTAAATTTTCAGAATTACATGATTTTTTAATGCGCCTGATCCCAATTATCACCAACTCCAATATCAACAACCAACGGAATTTTTAATTTGGCGGCGTTTGTCATCCTTTTCTCAAGTTGTTCCAGCACAGTAGAAAGTTCATTTTCAGCAACTTCTAACACTAGCTCATCATGTACCTGCATAATAATGGAACTATCCATTTTCGAGTCTAGCAACCAGCCATCAACCGATATCATGGCTAATTTAATAATATCGGCCGCAGTGCCTTGCATTGGCGCGTTAATCGCTGTCCTTTCGGCGGCTTGTCGACGCATCCCATTAGACGAATTAATTTCTGGCAGATAAAGGCGTCGTCCAAAATAAGTTTCGATATATCCTTGACTCGCAGCTAGCTTCCGAATCTCATCCATATAGATCCGAACTCCAGGATACCTCTCAAAGTACATCGCAATATACTCAGCAGCCTGATTTCTATTAATTCCTAACTGTTTTGATAAACCAAACGCGGACATCCCATAAATTAATCCAAAATTAATNGCTTTAGCACTTCTCCTTTGTTCGGCCGAAACAGCATCCGNATCAACTGAAAAAACCTCTGAGGCAGTGGCAGAATGGATGTCCTTGCCCAGCTGAAACGCATTTAATAAATTTTTGTCTTCAGAAAGATGCGCCATAATCCGTAATTCGATTTGCGAGTAATCAGCAGCAACAATTTTGCAATTGGGAGCTGCTATAAAGGCTTGTCTGACTCGCCTCCCTTCCTCGCTTTTTATTGGTATGTTTTGAAGGTTTGGATCAGATGAGGAGAGCCTTCCAGTAGCTGTACCTGACTGATTATAAGACGTATGAATTCGTTTAGTTCTTTTATTAATCATAACCGGTAACTTATCGGTATATGTTGACTTTAGCTTTGAAAGACCACGATGTTTNAGCAGTATTTTTGGCAACGAATGATTCAAAGCAAGCTCTTGCAATACCTCTTCTTTGGTGGACGGTGCCCCTGTTGCTGTTTTTTTTATCACAGGAATCTGAAGTTTNGTAAATAGAATCTCTCCAATCTGTTTGGGAGAGGACAAATTGAACTCTTCTCCTGCTTGTTGCCATGCCTCTTGCTCAATACTAGATAATTTCACCGCGAGCTCNGAACTTTGCTCGAATAGTAAATGTGAATCTATAAGAGCGCCTTTTCTCTCTATCCGAGANAGCACACTGATTAGNGGCACTTCAATCTGTTCAAACACAAACGNNAAATTAGAATCTGATTTAATTCTTGGCCAAAGCATTTCATGCAGTTTTAAGGTTACATCTGCATCCTCAGCAGCATAGTCTGTGGCTTGGTCAATTTCCACTTGATCAAAAGTGATTTGCTTTGCTCCTTTCCCGACGATGTCAGTAAAACTTGTAGTTTTAACATGTAAGTACTTTTGCGCCAGACTATCCATATCATGCCGTGTGGCAACAGAATCAATTACGTAAGACTCCAACATGGTGTCATGGCTAATACCCTTTAAATGAATACCATGTTGATGGAAGATACTCATATCAAATTTAATATTTTGACCCACTTTTTTGATATTAATGTCCTCTAAAACTGGTTTTAATTCATTGATGACTAGTTTTTTGTCAAGTTGATTGGGTGCGCCGAGATAACTATGACCAATTGGTATATAAGCGGCTTTTCCAATTTCGACAGCAATAGATAGGCCTACTAGATTTGCAGAAATGTAATCCAAACTATCAGTCTCAGTATCGATAGCAATATACTTAGCATCATTAATTTTTGTAATCCATTTTTTTAAATCGTGAACCGTTGAAACAGTTTCATACTCAGTTTCAATATTGTGATCCTCAGGAATTTCAGCGCTGAGTGGTTCTTGCAGATTATCAAATACATCCTCATTTTTACCTTTGGACTTCAATTTTTCATCTAACTCTTTGGACCAATTTTTGAATTCTAAATCAGTAAATATCTCATAAAGTAACTCTTTCTTGGGAGACACCATTGGGATGTCAGAAATATCAAAGTCTATTTCAACATCCGTCTTTATAGTTGCAAGTGTGTAAGATAATTCGACTGAAGAGCGATTCTCCATCAGTTTATCTGGGAGTGCTTTGGCACCTCTAATTGCTAGATTCGGAATTAAATGCAAATTTTGATATATATTTGTAATATTTCCTAAAGATGTTAATAGCGCAAGGGCTGTTTTTTCTCCAACACCAGGTGCACCAGGAATATTATCTGACTTATCACCCAATAGAGCGAGATAATCAATAATTAACTCAGGGGGTATTCCGAATTTATCTTTCACTCCTTGCGAATCAAGAAATTGATCCGTCATTGTATTTACTAATGCGATATTATTATCAACAATCTGAGCAAGATCCTTATCTCCAGTGGAAACAATAACCTTAATATTGCTATCTGACGCTTTTTTCGCAAGTGTTCCGATGACGTCATCTGCCTCTACACCATCAATCATTAATAATGGCAAACCCATCGCTTCAATTATCGAATATATCGGCTGTATCTGCACTCTTAAATCGTCTGGCATAGGAGGACGGTTGGCTTTGTATTGATCATACAAGTCGTCACGAAAGGTTTTTCCTTTTGCATCAAACACCGCAACAATGTGACTATCAGGATAATCTTTCTGAAGCCTTCTAATCATATTTATGACACCTTTTACAGCGCCCGTCGGGACTCCCTTTGAACTCACTAGAGGAGGAAGAGCATGATATGCACGGTAGATATAAGACGACCCATCTACAAGAACTACTGGCTTTACACCCATAATTATTTGCTTAATTCTATCGGTAATTCAGTAATGATAGGTATATTCGGCTTATGAAACAAATTTTTCCTGCTCGTTATTTATTTATGAAAAAGTGATCTCAGTAAGCAAAATATAAAGTCGCTAGTGAAATTAATATGTTATAATATAACATTATAAGACGGTAAAATTAGAATTTTAATTATTATGTTATACTATAACCTTTTTAGCTCATGCTTACGAATTACAGCTTAGTATTTCAGGAAAGTAATCGTCAAAAAAGCATAGTTGCGGCTATTAAGCACGCTGAATCATTATGCATGGCTGAAAATCAAAACTTTACAGCGTTGAGGCGCTTAGTTTTTGAAATCATATGGGAAAACTCTGTGCCGCTTGGTGCCTACGAAGTTAAAGGTATCCTCTCTAGAAAAACGAATAAATCAGTTGATCCACCAACAGTCTATCGCGCAATCGAATTCCTTATGGGGCTGGGCCTTGTCACTAAAATTTCATCGTTAAATGCTTTCATTGGATGTCCCTTTCCATCAAGCACTCGAAGTAACTTTTTTATGATATGCAATGAGTGCAAAAGGGTTGCTGAGGTATCAAGTTCTGAAATTGATAATGAGATTAAGTCAATAGCTGGCAAATTAAGCTTCGCTTCAGAGCGCCAACAAATAGAAATTTTTGGAACTTGCATATCTTGCAAAACAGACAAATGAATTTAAAGCGCTTGCTTCATGTTAAAAAATATAGGCTATTGAGCGCCACGTCTGTCGAAGCTTTTCTGGCGTATGTGGCACCTTGAAAAATCCATGATAATCGCCTTTAGGATTGATTAATAATATTTGCGTGCTATGGTCAATCGTATATTCGTCGTCATCTAAATATACCCTGTTATATGCAATATTTACCTCACTAGCGAATCTTTTTATATAGTGCTTATTCCCCGTAACACCAATAAAATTAGCATTAAAATAAGGGATGTACTCAGACAGCGATTCAACTGTATCTCTCTCTGAATCTAAGGAAACTAAGACTACCTGTAACTTATCTTTTTCTGATTCTTTCAATTTGTCATAAGTATCATTCAGAATAGCAAGTGTAGTAGGGCAGAAATCAGGACACTGAGTAAAGCCAAAAAACACCATACTCCACTTCCCTATAAATTGCTCTTTAGAAAATCTCTGACCTAAGTGATCAATTAGTTCAAAATCGCTAAAAATTCTTGGCGTATCAAGGACAATTGCGCCATTGGCCTGCAACTGCTCTTTTTTCATTACAACAGGTTGATTCATTTTCCACACAAAACCAACTACAACCAAAGCTATGAAGCAAAGCACTCCAAATACGGTTAATCGAATGCCTGACTTTTGACTCAACATACTCTACATACCTTGATAAACATCAAATGAGGAAAAGATAGTGGTCAACAAGCATTAAAATAAAGAGAATCGCTAAATATGTTATCGAGTACTTAAAGGTTTTAATCCCCGCATCTTTATCTTTGTTTGCCAACATTACAAATGCCCAATATAAAAATATCAACCCTAAAACTATCTCTCCAATCAGGTAGAGCAACCCAAACATCCCCGTGAGATATGGCAAAGTAGTGACGACCAAAAGTAGCAGTGTATACAATAAAATATTAATCTTCGTAAACCGCTCTCCATGTGTCACTGGCAGCATCGGAATTCCAACCTTCGCATATTCGTCTTTTCTATGGACCGCTAAAGCCCAAAAATGTGGAGGAGTCCAAGCAAAAATTATTAAAACCAATAAAAGGGCATTATGATGAATTTCCCCGGTCACCGCGGTCCAACCAAGAAGAGGGGGTGCAGCCCCAGCTAATCCACCAATAACAATATTTTGTGGTGTAGCTCTTTTCAAGAACATGGTGTAAATGAACGCATATCCGATAAGCGAAGCTAGTGTTAACCAAATAGTTAAGATATTCGTGTATAGATATAGTATCAATACGCCTAAAAAACACATTGAAGCGGAAAATATNATTGCTTCNAATGGNTTGATTCGCCCATCAGCTACTGGCCGACCGATGGTGCGAGCCATCTTGTCATCAACATGCCTATCAACCACATGATTAATGACTGCAGCGGAAGCAGCACAAAGCGCTATCCCAAGATTCCCAAAAACTAATGTCAATATTGGGACCATCTCTTTTACAGACAACATCATTCCTATAATAGACGTTACAAGCATCAAGCCAACAACATTCGGTTTGCATAACTCCAAATAGTCACGCCAGCTCGCGTTTCGTAATATGGTTTGAGATTCATTCATTATGTAGACGTTCAGGAAGCCTATTTGTTGTTTGCTTATCGCATTGGTGAGTATTTTAGCAGATGTTTTACATCATCTAGTAATCCATTTGGATCATGATTAGCTGTATAAAAAAGAGTAGCCTTAAAATCTGGAGTGAGTATGAAATACCTCGGACTCAGCATATCCCATTCAGCGGTGCTTTTAGCTATAATTTGTCTCAACTCGCTTGAGTCCAACCCAACAATATTCAAAAATGGATTAACCGATTTTATAGTTTCTAGCGTCGTNTCGGAGATTGTCGAAAGATCGGTCAGCAGGAATCTCTCTACCCTTCTTGTCGACTTGCCTAACAACATGTGGACTTGCCTCATACTATAAGTCATCTCTTCACAAGTAACTTCGCATCTACCAGGTTCTACTACAATAATCTTCCACTTTGGAGTTTCTGAGGGAGGAGCAGTAAACAACGAAGAAAGATCAACGCTGGGACTCACAATTTCGCCAGTGTTGGTTGTACCAAGAAATGACATGATCTTTTGACGATCTTCCTCAGTGTCGGGGATTAGAAGAAAACCCGAAGCTAAAACCCCTCCAATGATCAAAAACATTAACCATATTTGTATCAGCGACCCTCGGGNTTTTGCCTTTTCTANTTCCATATTAATCCCTTTAGAAAAAATACTTTACCTCATCAAGCGAGAGGTAACCCATGCTATAACATTTGAATTCGCAATAAATGTCATAATTAACAACACGACTGACATAACGAACCATTGAACTGCATAACCTATGTGTTTGCTTGGTTGCACCGAAACCGTCTCCCAGCTTGCATCCAACGCCCCCACAGATCCCTGATCTAATCGAAGCTNATATTTAAAAAAGCTTGGTGATTCAAAGATATTCTGAGCNCTTTCAGTATCAATANATCCTAGCCTAACCGGCCAGNACTTTGGNGATGTTATCCCATCATCAAGAAAAATTCCGCCTTTTAATCTTTTATATAATGTGCCTTTATACTTTTGAACAGACTCTATGGACTTTACATCCGGGAGTATCTCTCTATTTAATGACGCCTGGATCCAACCCCTGTTAACTAGCAAAGCCTTGTCAGTCCTGTCATGGAGATCTTTAAATACTAAATGCTCGTATACTTCGTATCCTGGTTTNCCATTTTTAACCTTATAATCCAGGAATATACGCTGATCGCTGATTAAGGTACCATTTACGAATGCAGGTCGGTATTGAAGATNCGACTTGTCGTCNAGCTCGGTAATGTTGGCGATCTTCTTAGANCGGTTATTGTCATACCTCTCAATGATGGCAGCTTTTTCCTCCGCTCTTTCAAGTTGCCAGAAACCAAGATAAACGAGCAAAGGGAACAACAAAACGGAAAAAAGCAGTAACTTGGGCGTGATGCTCCATTGAAAATAGATTTTATAATGGTTGACCATATTTATCCTAAATGANTCAAATAATTTTTACAGGCATGCAATGTTATTTAAAACAATTATAGTTCTTCTTTTTATCGGCGTGGTAGCTAGTCTGTTTGGAGGCCTGAATTTTCTAGTTAAAGACCTTGGTAGCTCTAAAAAGCGACTCTTAAAACTTCTTTGGTTGAGGGTGATTTTTGCAACATTGTTGTTGCTAACAATTTTCNTTGGGTCATATACCGGGCACCTAACAAGTAGCGCTCCATGGGACAAGAAGCTGCACCCAGAAAATACAGTTGCGCCAAAAANTTAACGCTATTTAGTCAAACACATAAACGACTAGAAACAGTCCTACCCAGACAACATCAACAAAGTGCCAATACCAAGCGGCCGCCTCAAAACCAAAATGATCATCGTTTTTAAAATGACCTTTCAATCCTCTTAAAAACGAGACCAATAGCATTATCGTTCCTAAAGTAACATGAGCGCCATGAAAACCCGTTAATAAAAAGAAAGTTGTTCCATAAATACCTGAGTCTAAAGTGAGACCCATATGCTGATATGCTTCGATATACTCTTCTGCCTGAAGCACAAGAAAAACTCCTCCAAGAAAAACCGTAATACCAAGCCAGCGGATAAATATTTTTCTATTACCTTCTTTTAAAGCGTGATGAGCAATGTTTACCGTGTAACTTGAAGTTAAAAGAATTATCGTATTCCATAAAGGCAACCAAGCTAATATCCTCTGCCAATTACTGAACCCAGGGAAACTCATAGCTTGATCTGGACCAACGAATTTAGCAGACTCTCCATTTGCAGCCTGATCCGGAGTTATAAGCGGCGGCCATGTTGACTCATATCCCGGATATAGTAATTCAGAGTTTGCTACAGATGCGTCTGTAGGCGTGTCATCAAAAAGAGTGATGGCGGCTTCTCCACCAATCCATGGGTTCACAAGGACTCGAACATAAAATAATGCGCCAAAAAAAGCTGCAAAGAACATGACTTCTGAAAAAATGAACCAAAGCATCCCCAAAACATAAGAATGTTTCAACTGATCGCTAACCATCCCTCTCATATTTTCTTCTATAACGACACTCCACCACTTGTACATCACTATTGCTAATATCGCTAAGCCAACAACAAAGACCGTCGCGGATTGGCCATCAATAACCCAAGTAGCCGCTCCAAACCCCATAGTTCCCATCCCCAAGGCCGCAAGAAGCGGAAGTTTGCTTTGCTCTGGAACGTAATAATTGCCTTGTTCAGCCATAATTTCTCCCTCTATAGCTGTGTCATTTGAAGATCGGTAACTCGATCAGTGATGTCAAAAATAGTATACGACAGTGTTACAGTATTTACACTCTTGGGCAGATCTGGATCTATGATAAACCTGACCATTAACTCAGCATCATCGCCCGCGNTTAATGGTTGGTTGTTAAAACAAAAACATTCTGTCTTATGAAAATAATCAGCNGCATTATTGGGCAAAATATTAGGTATTGCCTGCCCGATCATATCCTTGCCTGTTAGATTTTTTGCATAATAAGAGATTTCTTTTGGTTCCCCAGGGTGAATAAAAATTTTTTCTTTCACAGGATAAAATTCCCAAGGCATGGTCGCATTATTGGCCACCACAAATTGCACCTCCACCATTCTCGTTTCATCAATAGTAAGCCTTTCTGCTTGGTAAGGACCTGAGGTTCGACCTCCTATACCTGTTATTTCGCAGAACAAATCATAGAGAGGAGGCAACACAAAGATTGCAAACAAGAACATCACTATTGCGGCGAAAACCGACTTTATAATGACTGGCTTATGTGATGCTCCATTCATTAAAAATTATCCTATTTCACAACGGGAGGAGTTGAAAACGTATGGAAGGGTGGTGGCGTAGGTAGAGTCCATTCCAACCCATCAGCACCTTCCCAAACTTTCGGGTCCTCCACAGGCTTTCCCCAACCGATTGTTCTGATAACATTGAATAAGAANAGAAGTTGCGCTCCACCATACATGAAGGCTCCAATGCTTGAAATCATATTCCAATCAGCAAACTGAAGACCATAATCAGAATATCTTCTCGGCATNCCCGCCAATCCGAGAAAGTGTTGAGGCATAAAAGTTATGTTGAAAGCAATAAACGCGAGCCAGAATTGTACTTTTCCCATCGTCTCATCGTACATGCGGCCACACCACTTTGGCAGCCAATAATATATCGCAGCTGTTCCACTGAACACCGCTCCTGCAACCATAACGTAATGAAAATGGGCTACAACAAAATATGTATCATGATATTGAGTATCTGCTGCTGCTATCGACAGCATCATTCCTGTAAAACCACCAAACGTGAATAATATTACAAATGCAATGCAAAATAGCATCGGCGTCTCGAAGGTGAGAGCACCTTTATACATTGTTGTAATCCAATTAAAGACTTTTACGCCTGTAGGCACAGCAATTAGCATNGTCGCATACATGAAATAAAGCTCGCCTGCTATTGGCATACCAACCGTAAACATGTGGTGNGCCCAAACTATAAAGGACAAAAATGCTATGGCTGCCGTCGCATAGACCATTGAAGAATANCCAAACAGGGGCTTCCTACTAAATGTTGGTATAATCTGAGAAACCACACCAAATGCCGGAAGAATTATGATGTACACCTCGGGGTGCCCAAAAAACCAAAACACGTGCTGAAAGAGAACTGGATCACCACCACCAGCTGCATCAAAGAAACTTGTACCNAAATTAATATCCATAAGCATCATCGTTACTGCTCCCGCAAGAACCGGCATAACCGCCACAAGCAAAAATGCTGTAATTAACCAAGTCCAAACAAACAATGGCATCTTCATGTAAGTCATGCCTGGCGCTCTCATATTCATGACTGTCGCTATTATGTTAATAGACCCCATAATTGATGATGCCCCCATCAGATGCACGCCGAATATAAAGTAGTTAACGGTATCAGGAGCATAGGTAGTTGAAAGAGGAGCATAGAATGTCCAGCCGAAGTTAGGCCCACCGCCCTCCATAAAAAGTGTCGCAACTAAAATGGTAAACGCAAATGGCAATATCCAGAAGCTTAAATTATTCATTCTCGGTAAAGCCATATCAGGCGCACCTATCATCATNGGAATCAACCAATTAGCTAANCCAACAAAGGCAGGCATGATCGCACCAAAAACCATCACCAACCCATGCATCGTTGTCATTTGGTTAAAGAACTCTGGTTTTATTAATTGCATACCCGGCTGGAACAGTTCAGCTCGAATAATCATCGCAAAAGCTCCNCCGAGNAGGAACATTGCAAAGCTAAACCAAAGATATAATGTCCCTATATCTTTATGATTGGTGCTAAAAAACCATCTTGTAAAAAAGTTTTCGGAAGGTCCGTGTGCCATCTAAAAAATACCTCTAGCGTGATTGCTTATAATTAAGAATGTCTAAAGGTTGAACAGTATCATTCATATTGTTCCCCCAAGAGTTTCGTTTGTAGTGAATAACCGCGGCAATGTCTACTTCAGACAATTGGTCTGCGAATGACTGCATTGCAGACCCTGCAACTCCGTTGATAAGAATACCTATATGATCTTCAACTGGCCCTGTCACAATTGAACTACCNACCAACGATGGGAATATTCCTGCTATACCCTCACCTTGAGCCTGATGACATCCCGCACAAGAAATGCCGTATATCTCCTCACCTTTAACCATAAGTTCAGAGTCTGACCAATTTTTCCCTACAGTAGACTCGTAAATTACTGCTTCGGCCTTCTTTCCAGCAAGCCATTCGTAATAATCTGCTTCTTCCTTGACCTCTACAACAACAGGCATTCTTGAATGATCCTTACCGCATAGTTCTGTGCATGCACCAACATAAACACCTGGTTGGTCTGTTTTTGCCCAAGCCGAAGTAAANAATCCTGGTATAGCGTCTCGTTTCACCGCAAAATCTGGAACCCACCAACTATGAATGACATCATTACCGGTGATTAGAAAGCGAACTTTCTTATTGGTTGGAATAACCAATGGCTGCGTTACTTCTCTTAGNTAGTGCTCTCCTTTTGCTNCTCTACCATACTGCTCATCTTGCGACGTACGCAGCTCGCTCATAAATTTTATACCTTCCCCAATATATTCGTACTGCCATTTCCACTGATATCCAGTGACTTTTATGTCTATATCAGGATTTTCTGTGTCATATACTTTTAATAGTGAGGTAGTCGCAGGAAATGCCATACCTAAAAGTATTATAGCGGGCACTATCGTCCATATTACCTCAACAGTGAAATTTTCATGGAAGTTTGCCGCTTTAACGCCTCGCGATTTTCTATGCGCATACATAACATAGAACATAAACCCAAATACGACGACTCCTATCGCTATGCAAACATACATCATCAACATGTGGACATCGTAAGCAGATTTACTAACTTCAGTTACCCCACGCGGCATATTGAGGTTCCAAAAGCCGCCTTCAGCCGCGGCCGTCATAGATGCAAGACAAGAAACTATGGTGGCTAAAAATGCTGTGTAGTTACGCAGAATTTTCTTTTTCATTTGAGCTATCTCTAAGATTTGTAGGGCTAGTTTGCAAAGCAAATTACACTTGGATATCTGCCTTGCTAATTAACGCGTTAATAATATCATTTCTTTATACGAATCACTAGCCAAAAAGCGATTAAATCCCGCGTGATACTTAACATTTTTAATATTTTTCGACGTAGATGACTGAATGGATATTCAATCATTTTGGGTCAACGAATCTCACAGGACTAACTTCATGATCTTTTTGATTCTGACTAACATTTACGCGAGTTGTTAACTCATTGGGCAATGAGGATATTCGTATCTCATCTTTAAAACCACAATTTACACATTCTCGGTAATTCACATTACCTTTCGAATACGTAACTAGCTTGTCTAATAGTGCACACTTGGGGCAAACTACGCCAGCAATGAATCTTCTTTTTGTTGAAAATTTCATAAAGTCTCAACCGTTATCGTGAGCATTATACGGAGCAAACCAAAATGGATCACCCTATTCGCACATTTGAAAACAAAACACCNATCGTAGGTAAACGAGTTTTTATAGATAGACTCGCCACTATTATAGGAGATGTAAGGTTAGGCGATGATGTTTCAGTTTGGCCAGGCGCAGTCATTAGAGGTGACATGCATAAAATAAGGATCGGTGATCGAACCTGCATACAAGATAACGCAGTGCTTCACATTACTCATCCGTCTGCGTTTAATGAGAACGGATGGCCATTAGACCTAGGAGATGATGTAATTGTTGGCCACGGGGCTATATTACATGGATGCCTCATCAAAAATGAGGTTTTANTTGGNAATGGTGCCATTGTCAATGATGGGGCGATCATAAACAAACATACTATCGTGGGCGCTGGAGCTTTAGTGCCACCTGGCAAAACTTTAGAAACAGGATATGTATATGTTGGGAATCCCTGCAAAAAGCTACGCGCCATAACCGAAAAAGAGAGAGCTTTTTTCAAGTACTCTGCAGGTAATTATGTNAATTTAAAAAATCAATACATTAATAGTTTTGGTTAAAAAAGCTCAATAATTGTTTTTAAGATGCTTTATTACACTTTCAGTCTGTGGAACCTTATCCAACCAAATAGAGAAAGATTCAGCGGCCTGCTCGACTAGCATACCGATTCCATCAGAAATCTGAGCGCCTCTCTCATGGCCCCAATGAAGAAATGGTGTCAATGAGTCCGAATACGCCAAATCGTAACAAAAAAACTCATTCTTACTTATTATCTGATCAGANAAAAAAACAGCCTCATTATTCAAACTAGCACTAGTTGCATTGATAACAATATCAAACGCGGCTTCTTTATTTATATTATCAAGCGAACATCCACTCACATTGTGTAAATTCTTAAAATGAGAGAGCAACGACACAACTTTTTCAGGAGTCCGATTAGCAATGANTATTTGGCTTGGATTNAGACTCAATAAGCTTTTTAAAATACCTCGTACAGCCCCTCCAGCCCCTATGATTAATACCCTTTTATTAAGTAATTTCCAATTTAGATTTTTCACTAAATCGACCTTTAAACCTAAGCCATCAGTATTATCACCACACAAGTTACCGCTATGATCCTTTTTTATCGTGTTTACCGAGCCTGCTTCTATTGCTCTTTCGCTTAGATTATTTAAAAACCTATAGGCATCCTGTTTGAAAGGAACAGTGATATTGAGTCCCATGCCCCCATTTTCGAAGAAATTTTCTACCTCGGCTACAAATTCATACTCATTAATCAGACATTTTTCATAACAAATTTCAAAACCGAACTGCTCAGCAAACAATGAATGTATTATTGGGGAATAGCTATGTTTTATGGGATTACCAAATACAGCGAATCTTTTCATTGTTCTGCCCAATTTTTAGGCTTTAAATAGAAGTCATAAAGCTCTTTCTCCTTAGATCCCTCTGCAGGTTTCCAATCATATTCCCATTTCACAAGTGGCGGCATTGACATCAGAATAGACTCCGTTCTTCCCATACTCTGCAGTCCAAACAAAGTTCCCCTATCACGCAATAAATTAAATTCAACATACCTCCCTCTTCGGTATAGCTGAAAGTTTCTCTCAATATCTCCATATGCTGTATTTTTTCGTCTTTTAACAATTGGTATATATGCATCAAGAAACGAACTTCCCAAAGATCGAGTAAATTTAAAACTGTTTTCAAATCCAAGTTCATCGAAGTCATCGAAAAAGATCCCGCCGATTCCACGAGGTTCGTTTCTGTGTGGGAGAAAAAAATAATTATCACAGTTTTTCTTAAACTTTCTATATAAATCTTCCGAAAATTCATCGCAAACTTTTTTTGCTGTACTGTGCCAATGTTTACAATCATCTGCATATCCATAATACGGCGTTAGATCATATCCTCCGCCAAACCACCATGTCTCCGAGTTCTCTCGTTTAGCAGAGAAAAATCGGACATTCATATGTGCAGTTGGAACGTGTGGATTTGCAGGATGAATTACGAGGGATACCCCCATCGCTTCCCAAGATGCGCCAAGTAACTCAGGTCTTTTGGCAGTGGCTGCAGAAGGCATAGTCTCGCCAAGAACATGCGAAAAGTTTACACCTCCTTTTTCAATTAGATCTCCATCTGCAAAAATCCGACTCTCTCCACCACCGCCCTCAGGTCGATCCCATTTATCCGAGAAAAATTCCTTGTTGTCCAATGATTTGAGTACAGTAGAAATCTCGTTTTGCAGGCTTATAAAATAATTTTTAACTGCTTTTTTATCCACTATTTAACCTAATCTAATGACCTTATTTGAAGTAAGTTCAATAATATCACTTACACTGCCGGGATTCCCGACATCCCCAGGGACTATGAAGTCGAGTTTTTCCCCAAAGTAATCAATCACTTGTTGTTGATTAATGGCTGGTTGAACACCCTGAGGATTNCATGAGGTAGAGACGATCGGCCGTCCAAACTGATCGCATAGTTTTTGCGCGATTGGATGATCCGTAACCCTTACAGCTACAGATCCATGGTCTCCACTTANCCAACAAGGGATTTCTTTGTTAGNTGGCAAAATCCATGTTGTAGGTCGCGACAGATTTTGCATAAATCTGACTCGATGTTCATCACTCAATTCCTCTATCAAATTCGCAAATTGATCATGCCGAGACCCAATTAATATTAGNCCTTTGGCCTCAGCTCTATTTTTTAACGACAAAATTCGACTGACCGCATGTCTTGAAAGAGGATCACAACCAAGCCCCCAGACTCCCTCAGTCGGATAACTTATTACTCCATTTTTTTTGAGTATGTTTACTGCTTTGGTTAGCAGTGANTCCTCNTGAGNATCACTCATATNAAACTATTTANTTTTTTAAAGATTCTTGCAGGGCTGCATCCTTNGCNATGATAGAGGCNGCATTATCAGCCCNNTCTTTTATNAGCTTTTGNTGCATTNCTGGATCAGAAACNCCTATGATCTGCGCTGCAAGATAAGCTGCATTTCTNGCTCCTGCCTTACCAATTGCNACTGTTGCCACTGGTATCCCACCTGGCATTTGAACTGTCGATAANAGTGAGTCTAANCCATCCAGAGATCCATTTATAGGCACNCCAATAACAGGCTTTAGNGTGGTCGCCGAGACTGCGCCAGCCAGATGCGCGGCCATTCCCGCAGCGCAAATGAAAGCTGCACAACCTCTCTTATCAGAATCTGTTACAAAATCATGTGTTGCTTTTGGTGTCCTGTGCGCAGAAGTAACCTTTACTTCAAAGGGAATCTCAAACTTACGTAAAATCTCAAAAC
>PALW01000031.1 GCA_002710745.1 Porticoccaceae bacterium | reverse complement strand
GCAATCTCATTATGTATACCAATAACCTGTTCTTTTTGTGGTTCAAATTTGAACTCACTCTGACTTTTAACAAGATCATTCCTCATGGCATCTAATTTTTTTAAATACTCTGCATCCACATCCCCGGTTACGTAATTACCATCAAACACAGAGCATTCGAAATCATTGATTTCAGGATTTCCTTCTGAGGCTGATGCCACCAAATCATCCAAATCCTGATATATTAACCAGTCGGCACCTATCAATGCCTCAACCTGTTTATCCGTTCGTTCATGCGCAATTAACTCAGAGGCCGATGGCATATCAATTCCATATACATTGGGGTACCTAACTCCCGGTGCCGCTGATGCAATGAAGACCTTCTTGGCTCCGGCATCTCTTGCCATTTGAATAATTTCTTGGGAAGTTGTCCCCCTAACAATAGAGTCATCGACTAGTAAGACATTCTTGCCAGAGAATTCCAATTTAACTGGACTTAATTTCTGTCTAACTGATTTCTTTCGCTCTTTTTGTCCGGGCATTATAAAAGTTCTTCCTATATATCTATTTTTCATAAATCCCTCTCGCAATTTTACTCCAAGCGTCTCAGCGAGTGCTTGCGCTGACTGTCTACTGGTATCTGGAATAGGTATTACGACATCTATCTTGTAACCTGGATTGGTTCTCATGATTTTTTTTGCCAGACGGTCTCCCATTCGTAACCTGCACTTATAAACGGAGATATCGTCCATCATAGTATCGGGCCTGGCAAAATAAACATGTTCAAAAATACATGGTGTAAGTTCAGGTTTTTGAGAGCATTGCTCCAAGAAAATCGATCCAGAGGCGTCAATAAACAATCCCTCACCTGGGCTTAAATCTCTCACAAATTCAAAACCTAAACTTTCAAGCACTACTGATTCAGAAGCAATTGCATATTCATACTTATTTAGATGTCTTTTTCTTCCGTAACAAAGGGGTCTAATCCCAAACTGATCCCTGAATGCAAACATCCCATAGTTAGCTATTAAACCTACTACAGCATATGCGCCTCTGCATCTTCTATGAACACCCGTAATTGCAGAAAAAATATCCTCATGTCCTGGATGTAACTTTCCCCTTGATTGAAGTTCATATGCAAATATATTAAGCAATACTTCGGAATCCGAATCAGTATTTAGATGCCTCAAATCATGATTACATATCTGTTCTCTAAGCTCATCAGCATTGGTTAGATTACCGTTATGTGCAATAAATATACCGTAGGGCGAATTCACGTAAAATGGTTGTGCTAGAGCAGGGCCAGAACTTCCCGCCGTCGGATATCTTACATGTCCAATACCCGAATTCCCTCTCAATGTCATCATATGACTTCTTCTAAAAACATCCCTTACCAGTCCTTCTCCTTTACATTGATGCAATTCACCCTCATTTTCAGTTACTATTCCAGCAGCGTCTTGCCCACGATGCTGAAGAATAGTCAATGCATCATAGAGTCTTAAATTCACTTCAGACATCCCAGCTATTCCAATAACTCCACACATAATTTATACCCAATTACTTATTAGATTTATAACTAAAGTCGCTAATTCCCGTCCAACTGTTTCAAAGGACTGAAAAAAAGGAATGAAACGTGATTCCAGCCACCATGCATCTGAAGAGACTGGAACTGCTTTCGGTAAAATTATTACTATTGCTAGCACAATAAGAAATCCTCTAAATACCCCAAAAACAAGTCCTAAAGTTTTGTCCGTTCCAGATAAACCTGTAGATTTAATTACTTTTCCCAAAAAAAAGTTAATCAAACTTCCGATAAGCAGAGTACCAACAAAAAGTATACCCCATGCTGTCATTTCTCTCAGTGAAGGAAGCGCTATCAGGTTATTGAGTAGATCTGAAATCACGTCCTTAAAACTTACAGCCACAAAAAAAGCAGACAACCATATAACAATTGACATTGTCTCCTTCAAAAAACCTCTCACGACACTGATTAATCCAGACACTGCAATTAAACATGATATTAATATATCAACATAGGCAAAAGAGATAATTGTTTCATTCATAATTAGATTTATTTGCTATGAACATATTGCAAAACTTTAGAGTCGATATTGTATCGCTTGTCTATAAACTCTTTATCAATAAGAATTCTCTGTTTCTTAAGTTTTGGACCCAGCATAACTATTGAGAGATTCTTATCATTAATATTTTCCTTTTCGACAAATACCTTAAACCCCTCAGATCTTATATTTTTTGCCAACTTCTGAGCTTCCTCTTCAGAGTGAAATATGCCTATTTCAAGTTGCCAAAAAACAGGCAGGCCGGTCTCACTTAATCCATAGGACAAATCTTTTAGGTTTGTTGTATTATTGTTATACGATTCAGGAAATTTTTTACGAAGTAAATTGGTTTTCTCGAGGTCTTTTAATTCGCTAATAGCTTCCAGCTCGAGACCACTCAGGGGAGCATTCGGTATCATAGTCTGTTGGCTCGCACCGCTCGAACCCGAAATATCTCTCTTGACCAGCATAATTAAAAGTACAGTCAATAGTATCGCCACTGCACCAAACACCGCATCTTTGGCTTTGGCTTTGGCTTTNGCTTTCACTACGGTTGAATCTCAATCAATTTCATAACAGACGCCACACAAGAAAATGAGCCGAACACAACTATTAGATCGTTAAGAGTTGCCAAATTATAAGCGTTTTGAAATGCCATCTCCATACTTTCAAAAACTTTTCCACTTAGTCCACGACATCTAACAACATCCAATAATNCATCAGGATCTGCAGCTCTATCATTATCAGTAATTCTTCCTATAAACCAATAATCAAAAGTATNATCAAGTTTATCAACTATAGAATCCCAGTCCTTGTCTCCAAGAATTGAAACGACGGCATATGTTTTACCATTTGATTCAATATTTTTCGCAAGCACTTCNGCCGCCTCGGCGTTATGAGCAACATCAAAAAGAATATTTATTTCATTATGAATTTTAGATTGTTGCCGTCCCTCTAAAGTTGCTTGATTCAATGACTTTAAAATTTCGTTTTTCTGAATTGGAATTCCGGTGAGGATTAGTGCCTGAATTGCAAGAGCTTTATTGATGTTCAGAACACTTGTGTGTTGTAAAATACCAAAAGAATGGAGCTTCTCTTTTAATGTTATTGTTAATTCTGTTGAATNAGCCGATTTTGGACTTAAAAAGAAGTCTTCATCGATAAAATACGGATCTGCTCCGATATCAGATATATAATGATTCAAATCTTCGGGTAAGTCATCCTCGCCTATTAACAGTGGTTTGCCTTTTCTGGCAATACCCAATTTCTCTCTGCCAATCTCAAACCTTGTATTACCCAACCATTCCTTATGGTCCAACCCAATACTCGTTAAGATAGCTAAATCTGCGTCGATTATATTCACTGCATCGAGTCGGCCCCCCAGACCAACCTCAAGGATCACAAAATCAAGATTATTTTTTGAGAAAATTATTAATGCACACAGCGTATTAAATTCAAAGTATGTAAGTTTTGTTTCACCTTTTAAGGATTCAATGAGCTTGAAAGATTCTATGATATCGCAATCAAGCACTGCTANACCATTTAGTTTGATTCGTTCATTAAATTTAAAGATATGTGGTGAAGTGAATGANCCGNATGAATNATTGCTGATGCAAAGAATTTCTTCGATACATTTTACAGTAGAACCCTTACCATTCGTTCCAGAGACAGTGATGACAAATGATGCAACTTTAGATACACCGAGCTCTCTCTTAATTCTTGACCAAACGACACTAACCCTCTCCAAACCGAGTTCAATCTCAAGAGGGTGATTCTTATTTATAAACTCTAGCCACTCTTCAAGCGAGTGATCAATCACGCAAGGATCTCATACTATGAGTGAGTATCAAAAGCATTTTGTGAAGTCTTTGACGCAATTCGTTTCTCGGAATAATCATGTCAATCTGGCCTTTTTCTAACAAAAACTCACTTTTCTGAAAATCCGATGGTAATTTTTGACGAACTGTTTGTTCAATAATATTCGGTCCCGCAAAACCAGCTCTTGCACCGGGTTCAGCAATATTTAAGTCTCCTAACATGGCGAGGCTTGCTGACACTCCACCATATACTGGATCAGTCATCACTGAGATATAGGGTATCCCTGCAATTCTCATTTTTTCTAAAACCGCACTAGTTTTTGCCATCTGCATTAACGAGACCACCGCCTCTTGCATCCGGGCACCTCCAGATGCTGAAAAGCAAATTAATGGTTTTCTCTCTTCAAGCGCATTTTTGGCTGCTAGAGCAAACTTTTCACCCACAGCATATCCCATCGAGCCGCCATTAAAAGAAAATTCAAACGAACAAACAATAACGGGTAAAGATTTTAGATTACCCGATACTGCTATCAGTGCGTCTCGCTCACCAGTATGCTTCTGAGCTTCTGAGAGGCGGTCTTTATATTTTTTTACATCTTTAAATTTCAATCTATCAATTGCTTCAATATCTTGACCAATCTCACCAATCCCATCTTCGTCTAAAAAGATATTTATTCTCCGACGTGCACCAATCCGCATGTGGTAACCACATTTAGGACATACATCCAAATTTCTCTCAAGTTCGGGCCGATATAAAGGCGACTGACATTTAATACATTTCTTCCATAAACCCTCAGGAACTGAATTACCCTTCTCAGTTTTAGAAGTAGTCAGCCCTTTTGGTCTTATTCTATCAAGCCAGTTCATATTTTATAAAATCGTGCTATCCAATTCGTTATACTATCATGTACCTAGGCATATGCTGATATATCAGCCAATTTAACACTCTCGACAAAGTCCGCCAGCATACATTCATCTTTTGATCCAGGNGAGTTCTCAACACCTCCACTAACATCAACCATATATGGTTTATGCTCTTCTATTGCCTTTCCCACATTATCCAAATTCAAACCACCCGCTAGTATTAATGGTACCGAAAGTTTTTTTGGCAATAAATTCCAATCAAATGTCTCTCCGGTACCTCCATATTTTGTAGGATGCCAAGCGTCAAATAAAAATCCTCCCTCTGCTTTAAANTCTTGGATAGAGGTGATGAGATTTAACTCCGAATGGACACGGATCGCCTTGATAAATGGATATTTAAATTGATTGCAGAAATANGGNGACTCATCNCCATGAAACTGAATGAANTCAGGCTTTAGTATCTCTATAACGTTTTCCACTTCGTTTTGAGCAGGATTTACCATAAGTGCAACGGTCGATATNTTTNNNCNAACTGAATCNATGATTTCATGACTTTCCTNNAATNNGACATATCTTTTGCTATTTTNATATAAAACAATTCCAATCGCATCAATNNCGAATTTACATNCCATCTCAGCTTGATCAGTCGATGTAATNCCACAAATTTTTATTTTAGTTNTTTTANTNCCCTTATCGATCATATCTTTCACTCTCAATGAACAATGGTCCTTTCCCTAAGTCTGGTATTTTATACCTTTCAGGATATTCAACATTCACAAGATAAAGACCGTTTGGCGCCGCAGTNGCTGGCGCTAATGTCCTGTCTTTAGATCTCAATAGTGACTTGACCCACATCGAGTTATGCCTACCTTCTCCAACTGAAATCAATGCGCCCATAATATTTCTCACCATGTGAAGTAAAAATGCATTTGCTGTTATATCGAAAATAATAAAACTATTAAGCTGCATTATATTCGCTGATTTTACATTTCGATATGCAGAGCGCGACTGACACCCACTTGCTCTAAAAGCAGAGAAATCTTGCTCACCTAGNAGGTGGCCGCATGCTTGTTGCATTTCATCTAGTAGTAAAGGCTTATCCATCCAATACAATTCGTGATTCAACATAACNGGTTTCAATCTCTGGATCAGTATTATGTAACGATATGATCGACTTATTGCACTAAACCTCGAGTGAAAATGTGGCGAAACTTTATTGATCCATATGAGCGAGATTGAATCAGGCAATTCTCTATTAACACCCTTTAACCAATTCTCCTCAGTTCTATCCGCAGTGGTATCAAAATGAATAACTTGATGAGTTGCATGGACACCAGTATCTGTTCTGCCAGCACAACTAACTATAATTTTTTGATTCGCAACGTAAGAAAAAGCTTTCTCTATCTGCTCTTGAAGCGATGGTGAATGATTTTGTTTCTGAAACCCACAAAAGTCTTTGCCATTATAAGACAAAATAGCAGCTATTCTCTTTAATCCCCGAGGAAGCTGACAACTCTCAGGAACATTGCAATTATTTTTATACTGCCATTCAGAACTCATCATAAATGCTTAGTGTATTTATCCAGACCTATGATTTTTCCAAATCTTTCAACATTGCTTTAGCAGTTTCTTTATCCTTACCTTCCGATTCTGAAATTAATTCTTTCAATACTTCTCTAGCTGCATCAGCTTCATTATCATCAATTAAGGATCTTATTAGACCCATTTTTATCTCAAGCGCATCTATTTCTTCAAATTCACTTTCTAATGATTCCTGTGTACGTGCATCTTTAGAGATCGTTGAACGAACATCGACNTGAGCATTAGTNACTGTCTTAAAATAATATAACCTTCGCAGAGAATATAGGATTATAACTGCGAAGATAAGACTCAAAAGTATTTTAGACTCATCATAAGCCAACCACTTCTCAATACTAGCCCTATCTCTTTCAACTATTTTTTCAGTTTCAAATCCTTTTATTACAATTGCTTTTTTTGCCAATTCCTCTTTTAATGCCTCAAGCTCAGTATTAAGTTGCTTAATTTCTGCCTTGTTCNTTGTTAAAGCCTCAGNGGCTGGACTTAACTTTGTAGATCCTGGGTCAGCCCTTGAATTATCTGCGATCGGGTCATTCGCGATGAAATAAGGTATTCGAATATCCTTNTCGTGCTTTTTAATAGATTCTGTTGAAGAATCAAAAAATCCACTAAAACCATCGTCATTATCAGATACCGAGTATATTTCTATCTCTGAAAGTTTTGCTACAAACAGGCCGTCCTGCTTTTTAAAAAAACTAATCTGAGGAATCAACAATTGAATGCCCTCTAAAATCTGTGTGGGATCGTTTTTTTCGAACGAAAACTTGTTGGATTTATATATTCCATCCATAACTTGCCAGACGGAGATATCTTTGCTTTCCATTCCTTTGGCAATGCTCCATANAGTCTCTCCTTCTCGCACCAAATACTCACTTTTATCTTCTTTGGCAAAAGATTGGGATGNCATTAATAAGAGAAATAAAAATATTGAAGTCATCACNCCCTTTACTCTGGACAAAAATACGCAAATAGATATCTTAGTATTAATNATAAACATCAAGGTTTTTTAATATCCTTTTTGAATAATAATCTTTAGCATTCTTCGCAAGGGCTCAGATGCACCCCACAAAAGTTGGTCACCTGACGTAAAAACTGANAGATATTCCTCGCCCATATTCATTTTTCTCAATCTTCCAACAGGAATATCAAGCTTACCAGCAACCGCACTTGGCGTAAGTTCGCTCAATGAGTGTTCTCTCGTATTAGGAACAACCTTGACCCAAGGATTCGAATTTTCAATCAAATTCTCAATTTCATTAATCGAAATAGATTTGTTTAATTTGATTGTGATAGCTTGACTGTGACATCTCATTGAACCAACGCGCACACAAATTCCGTCAAGAGGAATTGGCTTATCGGTGGTCCCTAAAATTTTATTGGTCTCAAATTGATTTTTCCACTCCTCACGACTCTGACCATTGCTCAGTTCNCTATCTATATAAGGAAGCACGTTTCCAGCTAATGGATAACCAAAATTTTCTTTAGCAATTTCATTCCCATTCATAAATTGGGTAACTTGTTTATCCAAACCCAATATTGCGGAGGGAAGCTTGCTAAAGTCAATATTTGTAAATTTTCCTATTTGAAACATCTGCTTAACCAGTTCTTCCATTGATGATGCTCCAGCTCCTGATGCAGCCTGGTAGGTCATAGAACTAACCCAGTCGACGAGCTTTTCACAAAAAAGTCCATTAATTGCCANAAGCATCAAACTTACTGTGCAGTTTCCGCCTACAAAATCTTTTACTCCAATTTTGATGGCATGCTCAATTCGACTTAAATTTACTGGATCTAGAATTATGATTGATGAATTAGATTTCCTGAGGGATGACGCAGCATCAATCCAATAGCCCTTCCATCCAGTTTTTCTCAATTGTGGATGAATATTTTCCGTGAATCCACTCCCTTGACAACTCAAGATTATATCCATCGATTCAAGNTCTTCTAGGGAATTTGCATCATNCAGATTATCAGTCGGCTGTCCAATATCAGGACCAATTTGACCCACTTGAGAAGTAGAGAAGAATACAGGCTCGATTAATCTAAAATCGCCCTCTTCCATCATTCTTGATAAAAGAACCGACCCCACCATTCCACGCCATCCTATAAAGCCTACTTTAACCATCTCAATTTTCCCAACAAATCGATAAGAGAACCTTTAGCAGGAAAGCTCACATATCGCATCAACAACATGATCGCCCATTTCAGATGTATTTAAACACATTCCGTTGTCAGAACTCGTTTTTATATCGACAGTTCGATATCCATCTCGCAATACCTTTTCAACGGCTGATTCAATTAACGTTGCTTCATCCTCATAACCTAAAGAGTATCTAAACATCATTGCTGCCGAAAGAATCGTTGCCAATGGATTAGCAATACCTTTGCCCGCGATATCGGGCGCAGATCCGTGGCAGGGTTCATAAAGTCCAAGCTTCGAGGAATTAAGTGAGGCCGAAGGAAGCATCCCGATGGACCCAGTTAACATTGCAGAAATGTCCGAGAGAATATCTCCAAACATATTCCCTGTAACAATTACATCAAATTGCTTTGGATCTTTAATTAACTGCATTGCAGCATTATCAACATACATATGACTCAATGTTACCTCGGGAAAATCAATGGATACTTCAGTGATTATTTCTCGCCACAATTTCGTAGCCTCTAAAACATTTGATTTATCTACGGAACAGACTCTACCATCCCTTTGCATCGCAAGCTCAAAAGCTATTTTTGCTATTCTTCTTATTTCAGATTCAGAATATCTATAGGTATTAAAGCCCTCCTTGTCTCCCGAATCATTTACTATAATTCCACGAGGCTCACCAAAATAAATTCCTCCAACTAATTCTCTCACAATGACTAGATCCAATCCCTGCAGAACATCCCTCTTTAATGATGATGAATCTAAAAGTTCATCAAAAATCTGTGCAGGCCTTATGTTTGCAAAAAAATCCAATTCCTTTCTAATTTTAAGTAGGCCTTGCTCCGGACGAAATTTTAGTTCCAATTTATCCCATTTAGGCCCTCCCACCGCACCTAGGAGAATTCCTTTAGATTGTTTGGCGCTAGCAATAGTTTCTTTTGGACAGGGATCACCAAAGCTATCAATAGCCGCCCCNCCAATTAATCCGTATTCGATATCTATAGGGAGGCATAACCGTTTTTTGACTGTATTAACTACCTTTACCGCTTCTCGAGTAATCTCTGGACCGATATTATCACCAGGGAGAATTAGAACCTTACCTCTACTCACCTAATTGCTCCAAAAACCCAAGGACAGCTTTTCTCGCGTTGTTTTTCAAATTTTTGAATGAACTCTCGATCTTTCAGCGTCAAATCAATTTCATCTAAACCTTGTATCAAGCAATCCTTATAAAACGAATCAATAATAAATTTAAATTCAAATTCTTCGCCCGAGTTATTTCTTACACTTTGATTTACTAAATCAATACATAAAGAGAAGTTCTCCGTTGAATAAAGCTTTTCAAACAAGAACTCGACCTCAGAATCTATAAGCGTAATGGGCAGAATTCCATTCTTGAAACAATTGTTGTAGAAGATATCTGCAAAACTTGGTGCAATTAATACTTTAAATCCATAATCCTCCAAGGCCCATGGTGCGTGCTCTCTGGATGAGCCACATCCAAAATTTTTTCGGGTCAATAATATTGAGGCATGCTCATATCTTTCCTGATTCAAGGGAAATTTCATGTTAAGCGGTCTCGATGAACAATTTTGTCCTGGATATCCAACATCTAAATAACGTAATTCATCAAACAAGTTTTGTCCGAATCCAGTTCTTTTGATAGATTTTAGAAACTGTTTAGGAATAATCATATCAGTATCTACATTAACCCTATCAATAGGGGCCACAATCCCTGTATGAGTGGTAATCGAATTAACCATTTTAGATCTTATTGATTTCCTTGTGTGATTTGACGAACATCAGCTATTCTGCCAAAAATTGCGGCTGCTGCTGCCATGGACGGACTCATCAAGTGAGTTCGACCTCCATTGCCTTGTCGACCCTCAAAATTTCTGTTTGATGTTGATGCACAATGCTCACCAGGATTTAGTTTGTCTGAATTCATTGCCAAGCACATTGAACAGCCTGGTTCTCGCCACTCTAGTCCCGACCTCTTAAATATCTTGTCCAATCCTTCACGCTCCGCCTGCGATTTTACCATTTGAGATCCGGGCACTACCAAGGCCTGCTTAATTGATGATGCGACCTGCCTTCCTTTAACAACTTCAGCAGCTTCTCGTAAATCTTCAATTCGAGAGTTTGTGCAAGACCCAATAAAAACCTTATCAATNCTTATTTCTGTCATTNGAANTCCNGGCCTTAAGTTCATATATTTAAGTGCCGNATCATAGCTTNTTTGACGATCTACAGATTCNAAGNTCTTTGGATTGGGAATTTTGTCTGTAACCGANCATACCATTTCAGGNGATGTGCCCCATGTGACCTGAGGTTCCATNTCATCCGCNNATAACGTNANCTCTTTNTCGAATATTGCNTCNTTNTCGCTTCNNAAATTCCTCCANNACTTAATTGCATNATCAATCTGNGATTTATTNGGACCGAACTCTCTGTTNCTGCAATACTCTATTGTCTTNTCATCCACTGCGACCATNCCTACTCTCGCTCCAGCCTCGATCGCCATATTACAAACTGTCATTCGTCCCTCAATTGACATTTGTTCAAAAACTTCCCCGGCAAACTCGATTGCATATCCAGTTCCTCCGGCAGTGCCTATTTGACCTATTATCGATAGAATTACGTCTTTAGGCGTTACTCCAAACGCTAGTTCACCATCAACAAGAATGCGCATATTTTTCATCTTTTTAGTAACAAGACATTGAGTCGCTAACACATGTTCCACTTCTGATGTTCCAATCCCATGAGCAAGACATCCAATCGCACCATGCGTGGCAGTATGAGAATCGCCGCAAACAACGGTCATTCCGGGCATAGTAGCTCCTAATTCTGGTCCCATGACATGGACAATGCCTTGCCCTGGATCATTCATTTGAAATTCTCTAATTCCAAAAAGTGTACAATTATCATTTAAAGTTTTGACTTGTATTTGTGATGTTTTATCTGGGATTCCACTAACTCCTCCTTTTCTTTCATTAATATCAGTGGATATATTATGATCAGTAGTCGCGATATTTGTATCCGTTCGCCAGGGTTTCCTATTTGCCAATCTGAGACCTTCGAAAGCCTGCGGGGACGTTACCTCGTGAAGAATATGTCTATCAATATATAATAAGGAAGATCCGTCATCTCTATTCTTAACGAGATGTTCAGACCAAAGTTTGTCGTAAAGCGTTTGACCAGCCATATTTGTGATTCTTCCAAATATTTGAAATCTTATAGTACTTTATTTTTTGTTTTGTGCCTTATCTCTAAGGTAATGATCCAGCAAAGTAATTGCAATCATCGCTTCAGCTATTGGCACAGCTCTTATTCCAACGCAAGGATCATGACGACCTGTCGTAACAACTTCTACCTCCTCACCTTTGGTATTAAGCGAGCGTCCGGGTTTTCTAATACTTGAGGTTGGTTTTAGTGCTAGTCTAGCAATGATGTCCTGCCCCGTTGATATGCCACCTAAAATGCCACCTGCTGAATTCGACAAAAATCCACCTGAATTAATCTCATCTCTAAATTCCGACCCCAGCTTACTGACACAATCAAAACCATCGCCTATCTCAACACCCTTAACGGCGTTTATACTCATCAATCCATGGCATATCTCTGCATCTAGCCTATCAAAAACTGGCTCGCCAAGACCAACAGGTATTTTGTGAGCAACAACTGTGATCTCTG
>PALW01000030.1 GCA_002710745.1 Porticoccaceae bacterium | reverse complement strand
TTTGAAAAGGCTCAAGATTATGATTTAAAAGTGCAAAGGGAGCTTTTAGCTGAAAATTACAAACTCGAAATGAAATCTGTGATGTCACATTATGTCGACACCGAGACACCTTATCCATGGAAATCTGGCGCGGAGATTTTAAGTAAAGATGAATTAGAAAAGAGAGACAAATGGCAATCCCTTTTTATGCCCTCAGGAGCTATGGTTGTAGGGCGAGTTGACGCTGAGCATTGGCTCACATTTGGAACGCCAGAAATATTGCCTTTATTGTATGGAAATCAACCGATACTTATGACGAATAATCAGTCAGAAGCCGTTGTTAGGATAGGTAAGCTGAATAAAAATTATGGCAGTGAAGAGGCTCGAGCACTTAATTGGTCTACTTTACCTGCAGGCTATGACATGCAAGTTCGAATGAGTGGTTTGGTTTGGCCAGAGGCTTCCCAAAGAATTGCTAATTCAGCTTATTTGACTCGTGAGAGACTAGGAAGGGGTCAGGTTATCCTCTTTTCAGGTCAGCCCAACTTTCGAGGAGCAACTCGAGGAACAACTAGACTTTGGTTAAATGCGCTCGTATATGGCTCCGGGCTCGGGACGTCTCTTAAGGTCAATCCGTGAAGAACAATGATTCCTCAATAAGAGATAGAAAAGCGAGGAATGGTTTAAAGAGATGCATTAAATTTCTTGAGAAAGGTAAAGCTGTCGAAGCTGCAATAATTGCTACTAAAGTAGTCAAATTGAATCCTAATCTTGCTATAGGACATTTAGTTAGGGGGCGAGCTTATCTCGAAGGGAATCGAATTAATGATGCTATTGAATCAATAAAAAAGGCGATTGCGATTTCTGAGACCGGAGAGGCTTATGCAACTTTGGCAAGGGCTTATGATTGTTTAGGAAAGGTACGCGATACTTTTGCTTGCTTTACAAAGGCTATCGAGCTTGATCCCAAATCACCAAGCATAAAAAATACAGCAGCTAATTTTATGTTGAATAATGGAATGCTGAGTGACGCAGAGCAACTGTTCAGACATACAGCTAATCTTGGAGATTTAAATGGTTTAAATGGGATACTACTTCTTTTAGATCGACTCGGAAAATATAAAGAAGCGTTTGATATTATTAGAAAAAACCAAGAGATCATTGATGGATCAGATGGCTTAAAGCAAATACATGCGAAAATACTATTGGCTATGGATAAGGCATCTGAATCTTTGGCCATTTTAAATAAATTAGATAGTCGCAATATGACGCCAAATAGCGCGGTTAATTATTTTCATTTGCTTGGGGATGCCCACCATGAATTGGGGTCTTTCGATGCGGCTTTTCGGTCATACACCAATGCTAATAATTTGCGCAATATTAATTATGACTCATCACGATTTGAGAAAGAAATAAGTTTTTTAGTTAAAAAGTTTCCAGCCAGAGAAACTTTTGAACATATACCAAGATCAAATAATTTATGTAAAAGACCGATCTTTGTTTTAGGAATGCCNCGAACTGGAACAAGTTTACTTGAGCANGTGCTTGCAATGCATTCNGAAGTATATGGGGCTGGTGAATTGGATGATATAAATGAATTATCCTTAAATTATGATAGTAACGATTCTGAATCAATCGATATAGCGGCTAGTATTTACGAATCGAAATTATCAAGCATCGACTCTGATTCAAGATACGTTACGGATAAAATGCCTCATAATATTTTAAACGCCGGATTTATTGCTCAGTTGTTTAGCAATGCGAAATTAATTTATTGTACTCGTGATCCAAATGACGTGATGATCTCTTGCTTTAGGAGAAACTTTCATGGAAGTCATTCTTATGCAACAAATCTAGANTCAATAAAGCATTATATGTCACAGATTGACTATCTAATGTCTCATTGGAAGACGGTTCTACCTNTGCCAATCTTCGAGCTAAATTACGAAGNTTTCGTNACAGATCCAAAGCCTTGNTTACAGTCAGTTTTGACTTTTTTGGGACTTGATTGGGAAGAGTCTTTGTTGGATTTCCATAAGTCTGATCGACAAATAAATACTGCTTCCTACAGTCAGGTAAGAAAACCTTTGTATAACTCTTCTATTAATAACTCATATGGTTACCNTAAATATTTTTAATTTGTTTGAAATGCCTTCTTGGAAGGAGATTTTTAATTGAGAAAATTTTATTATCTTTATATCTTCATATTTGCATTGATGTTTGGATGCGAGGATGTATCGCAAGATAAAAATATACCAAATGCTAATTTAAATGATAGGGCTGCACCCAATTTAAGCTGGTTTAAGCGTGCTGCAATGGATATATACATGAAATATAGTGTTTGGTCTGAAAGTCGTTCAGGCTTTGTAACTATGTTTGCGCAGGACGGTCAGGTTGTTCACTCAAGTGCGGTAGGTTGGGCAGATATAGAATCAAAAAAACCGATGCGNATTGAAACTCAGATGCGTTTTGCCTCGATGACGAAGCCAGTTACGGCGATCGCTGCCTTGATATTAGTTGATGAGGGCAAGTTACAATTAAATGACCATGTAGCATCTTACATTCCGTCATTTGGTGATCTTCGAGTTGCTGTGAACGAGAATAAGAATGCTAATGGCGGTTTTGATACCAGAGCGATAGAAAAACCATTGTTGGTAAAACATCTTTTGATGTTCTCATCTGGTATTGGACCTGGATATTCAAACTCAACTGATTTGTATAAGCATTGGATGGCTAATGGAATCAGAAGTCATAAATCGGGAGGATTAGCGGAAAGAGTTGAAAAACTCTCNCAATTACCGCTTTTTGAAGAACCCGGAAGTGTTTGGCGTTATGGTAGCTCAGCAGATGTTCTAGCGCGCGTTGTTGAAGTGGCATCTGGACAACCATTTGATATGTTTTTAGAGGAGCGCATTTTTAACCCATTGGGTATGATCAATACACGTTTTTTGCATGCTGTTTCTGATCATCATGCACTTGCCCAAGTTTATACCCAAGATCCGAATGGAGAGCTCATTTTAGCGCCAAAAAGAATCGATTCTGGATGGAATGAGGGTGGCTCTGGATTAGTGTCAAACGCTTTGGACTACATGCGTTTTGCACTCATGATTTGGAACGGAGGTGAATACGATGGTGTACGTATAATCCCTAAACAAATGATAAGCGATATGACATCACCTCATATTAAAGGAGGTGTTTTTGCGAGAAGAGATATCGAAGGACTAGGTTGGGGACTCGGTATTGGTGTGGTTGTGAAGGAAGATGCAACACTACCTGGGACAATCGGTGATATTTTTTGGGGAGGGTATTACGGAACCACTTTTTTTGTTAGCCCCAGTACTGGTCTTGTTGGTGTAATTCTCTCCCAAAATGAAATGAGTCAATACAGTGGTGGATACCAAACTCCAATCTATGCGATTCAAGCGATTGCCGTTTCAGGTAGCTAGATAAATATTGATTTTTTTGTCAGCTGATGCATCGGGTCAATATCTACTTTTACGTAATGTTCAGGTATGATCATCTAATATAATTATTATAAAACTGTGATGTTTAGTATTAGTCATAAATTAATAAAATCGATATTTATTGCCCTTGCTTTGACCGCCTTTTCGGCACTCAAAATCATTGCAGCTGAATATTATGTTTCTGAAAATGGTTCTAATTCTAATTCTGGTGTATCAGAGAGTGAGCCTTTTCTAACTATTGCCAAGGCAATGAATCTCACAAGCCCTGGTGATACCGTGTACGTAATGGATGGAACTTACCGAAATGTTGGTTATGGTAGTGGTATTGATGGATCTGATCTTACTAACGGCAATGTTGTTCGAATAACCACCTCTGGCGCAGTGGGTGCACCCATTACTCTGAGAAACTTAGAGGGTCATAAGCCTAAAATACAATTTGATGGCTCTGGAGGGATAAATCTTGCGCCAAATACCGGCTATATAATTATAGACGGATTTGAAATTGAAGGTCCTTCTCAGTTCATCACCTATGATCAAGCGATAGCCGATAGAAATTACAAGATTCAAGTAGCTGAGGATGGTGACGCAAGCACAAGCTATGGTAATAATTATTTTTCAGGGAGAGGAATCTATGGGTATGGTCCTCACTCTAATGTAATTGTCAGGAATAATGTCGTTCATGATACTCCAGGTTCGGGTATCCGATTTAACGACTCGGACTACATGACGATTGAATATAATGAGGTTTACAACACAACTTGGTGGACATCATCTGCTTCTAGTGCAATTGTTTATGCGGAATCTATTGCACTTGAGGGAGACAACGGTTCAGAAGTCAAAATGATTATGAGAGGAAATGTTGTTTATAATAATTGGAACCGGATACCTTTCTATGTCACGCAGTTACCTGATAATGCAGGTGGTCCGGGGGGAGATTATGGGACAGCATCTCAGGACTATATTTTAGATGGCCAAGGTTTATATGTAACTCGCAGTGATCCCTCCTATGCGGGAACCTTCTTATTTGAAAATAACCTTCTGATTAACAACGGCAAGAATGGAATTAATTTTGATCATTCTGAAGGTGCCAGCGGCATATACCGAAATAACACTCTTTATTTTAATGGCGTCCATAATATTATTCAGGATCTATCTGTAGCTGATGGAAATCCTCGTCACGTGGGCGGTAATAAAGTGGCTGGTATTTTGGCAAATGATGTTACTTCTGTTGTTGTGGCCAATAATATTGTAGTGACTCGAGATAGTGAATATTCAGCACTTACTTTTAGAAATTTTTCAAATAAAGTAGTCACTAATAATATATTTCGAAATGGAAGCACGCCTGACGGTTATCCTACAACCGTTTTTGACGTTGACCCAAAACTTGTTAGCGCTCCAGATGCTATTCAAGGCTCAGTGACTATGGCAGGTACTGATTTTTCATTAAAGTCTGATTCGCCAGCAATAAACGCGGGAAATCCAAGTTATTCTGCAGCACTCGACATCAATAAAAAAGCGAGGCCAGAAGTGGGAGAGGCTATTTCGTCCTCAAGTTTTGAGACTGGAGAGGATGGGTGGGGAGCATGGTCAACAACATTAAGCACATCTTCTGATGAATCTCGTTCAGGCACAAGTAGTCTTCTGGTGTCTGATAGATCCTTTAACTATTCGAGTGCAAGATTATATTTGGATGGTGCATTGACAGTAGGAGAGACTTATTCTTTTTCAGCTTGGATAAAACTACCTGATGGGGCATCAGGTAGCACGAAAGCAACTATTAGAACAAAAACTGGAGATGATTCACCTGTTTATATTGATTGGACTACCAGCGATCGTGAAGATAATACGGTTATCGCATCAAGTAGCGAATGGACACAAATCTTGGGTGATTATACTCACAGTACAGCGGTCGATAGTATTTTTGTATACATCAAAGGTCCACAAGTTGGCGATGGATTATTTGATTACTATATTGACGATATCTATATCATTCCTCGAGGATCGACTCCTCCAAGTTTTGGTTCTGATACTGATATTGTTGATATAGGTGCTTATGAATATGAAAATACAAACATTGCTCCTGTATTCACGTCAGAAGCGTCTTTTAGTATCGAAGAGAATCAGACTGTTATTGGAACGGTCACAGCGAATGATTCTGAAGGAGATACTTTGACGTTCTCTGTATCAGGAAATGATTTATCAATTAGTGCATCGGGAGTCTTGACGTTTATCGCAGCGCCTGACTATGAAACTAAATCTTCTTATACAGCTACAGTCACAATAACTGATGGAACAAACTCAGTTTCTCAACTCATTACAATCTCGGTGCTTGATGTCAATGAAGCACCAAATTTTACCTCCTCATCAAGTTTTAGTGTGGTTGAGAATCAGGATGATATTGGAACAGTTACAGCTAGCGATCCTGAGGGGGATACTTTGACATTCTCTGTGTCAGGTTCTGATTTATCAATCACATCAAGCGGAGAATTAACGTTCGCTTCGTTACCTGATTATGAGACTCAATCCTCTTATACTGCCGTGGTTACCGTGGTTGATGGCAGTAACACGACAAACCAAGCTATTACAATCTCGGTGCTTGATGTCAATGAAGCACCAGTATTTACTTCCTTATCAAGTTTTAGTGTTGTTGAGAATCAAACGTCGATTGGACAAGTGCAAGCAATAGATCCTGAGGGTGAAAATTTAACTTTTTCAACAACAGGGACTGAAATATCAGTAACCCCAACTGGAGTTTTGACCTTTAATTCGGCGCCTGACTATGAGGTTCAATCTTCGTATTCTATATCAGTGGATGTGAATGATGGCGTTAATAACTCGACACAAGGGATTACAGTTTCTATTACTAATATTGATGACACCTCACCAACGTTCACATCAAATGCAATATTTACTGTCCCGGAAAATAGATTAACAGTTGGAACCGTGACGGCGACTGATCCAGATAGCTCGAGCATTGCCTTCACCGTTTCAGGGGCTGAACTTGAGATTACTTCTTCAGGGATGCTTAGCTTCAAATTAGCACCTGACTATTCGGTTAAGTCATCTTACTCTGCGATTGTAACGGCAACCGATGGAACTAACGCGTCAAGTCAAGATATCACCGTAAATATAACTGAAACTTCTGAGCTAAATTCAATTGATATCGATGGTAACAATGACTTTGACGCATTGACGGACGGGCTTTTAGTATTAAGAAGTATGTTTGGTCTTTCTGGAGATGCGTTAATAACTGGAACTGTTTCATCTAATGCTATCTTCTCTACATCAGAAGAAATTCAGTCCAGATATTCCTCAATTGAGGGGTCATTGGATATAGATGCTGACGGTAATATTGATGCCTTGACAGACGGTTTGTTGGTTTTGAGATACTTATTTGGTCTTCGTGGAGATACACTTATTACGGGGGTTATATCACCTAATGCGGTTCGAACATCTGCATCAGATATTGAGCAATATTTGTCAAATCTTACTCCCGATGGATCATAGAGTTACTTAAAAAGTGAATTTATTATTTAGATGCTCGCCAAATAATATTTTGGTAATAGTTTTTTCTATTTTTACATCATTTTCTGCTGCGTCGGACAGAATTATCGACTCTCCAAATTTCATATTAATTTTGTTAGATGATTACGGTTGGAGCAGTTTATCGGAAACGATGGATAAAAATTATCCTGATGCAAAAAGTGATTTTTATCAAACACCCAATATGAATAAGATTCTGGAGCGAGGAATACGCTTTTCCAATGGCTATGCGTCCTCTCCAGTATGTTCCCCGACAAGATATAGTATTCAGTTTGGGAAAGATCCTGCCTCTTTAGGTCGAACAAGAGGTTTAGGCCCTAACAATGCTGATCATGACCGAGTGGCCATACCCCAAATACTTAAAGGCGCTGATAGTAATTATGTGACTGCTCATTTTGGCAAATGGCATATCGACGCTGATCCATCTCGGTATGGTTACGATGAGCATCATGGCGAATCTGGTAATAGAGCGGGTGGCTTTGATACAGGTAAAAATAATCGTCAATGGGTTGGCTATGCGGCAGATGATCCTAAATTAGTAAATAAATTGACCGCCGATACAATAGATTTTATGGAAAGGGCATTGGGCTCAGGAAAACCTTTCTTCGTGCAGCTCTCTCACTACGCAGTGCATTCAGATATTGTCTATTCAGAAGACGCTTATGACCGGGTAGGTAAGCGAAAAAAAGGCAGCCTTCATAGAAATCAGGGCTATGCTGCTATGGTTGATGATCTTGATTTATCAATCGGAGATCTCTTGGATGCCTATGATCGACTTGACCTAAGAGAAAATACCTACTTAATTCTAGTTTCTGATAATGGTGGTATGCCAGTTCTACCTCAAAAAGTAAATTTAGGTAAACCTTATAAGCCTGGTTTAAATTATCCACTTGTGCGAGGTAAGTGGGATGTAATGGAGGGCGGTATCAGGATTCCATTTGCATTGATGGGGCCGAGTATTACTGCAAACTCTCAAAGTGACACGCCTGTTGTGACACACGATTTACTGCCGACTGTAGCTGATTTAGCGAATGCGAATAAATATACACCAGAGGATATAGATGGTGGCAGTTTGAAAAAGTTGTTTCTTGAGCTAAATGCCAGTGTGGATAGAAACTTTGATGCCTTAATATTCCATTATCCGCACTATAATAGAGTAGGGATGAATGAGCCTCATTCTGCGATTCGTCTGGGTGATCACAAGCTGGTGAATTTCCCTGTTTCTAAAAGATCATTATTGTTCAACATTAAAAATGATCCAGGAGAGCAAAAAGATTTATCGGATCAATTACCAGATTTAGTTACAAAGCTTCAAGAAAAGCTCTCAAATTTTTTGGAATCTGTAGATGCTGAAAACCCCGAAGATGCTTATAACTGGAAGACAACTGGAAAGAGTGGAGAGGTGAGGACAAAATTCTTTGAGAGGTATAAACAATGATCATTCTGATAAGTAAGAGAGGGTTTTAATGGCTCAAAAAGATGTAGGACATAAGGTTCCCATACATACTCTTAAAACGACAGAAGAGACGATGAATCTCTATAATGATTGGTCTTTAGATGATAAATATAATCAAGACATGATCGATTGGGCATATTCAGGCCCTGACGAAGTTGTGAACGCTTTTATAAAACATGCAGAAAATAAAAATATCTCGATCTTGGATGCCGGTTGTGGATCAGGCCTAGTAGGCAAAAAGCTCTCCCAAACCGGCTTTTCTATGTTAGATGGTGCCGATATTTCTGCCGGATTAATGAATACAATTCCCAAAGGGATTTATTCGAATCTATTTAAGATCGATTTGAATAAGCCGCTAAATTTCCCTGACTCTCACTACGACGCGATTCTGTGTGTTGGAACCTTTACCTATGGACATGTTAGGGCAAAAGCAATTGAGGAGTTCACGAGAGTTGTCAAACCTGGAGGACTTATCGGTTTCACGATAAATGAAGGTGTCTATGCTAAGCATGGTTTTCAAAGTCTATTGGAGGGAATGGTGCTTGGGAGAAAGCTTGTTGAATTAGAATTTTATCTCTCTGACTATCTTGCCTCAAAAGAGGTTGGGGCCTGGCTGGGCATATACCGAGTTGTTTGAGTCTAACTTATTGTTGTCAATCTCGCAGTTAGACTTTCTTAATAAACTAGTACCCAACTCAGATAAAAAAGGGTCCACGACGCAACAGTTGCACCAGCAAGTATCAAAGCCGCAGACCCTATTGAGGAACTTTTATGTTTAATCATTAGACTTTCCAATTAATAACGCGAATCATTATCATTTGTATCTCCATTAAAGTCAAGCAAAACAATATTAAATTAAATGAACTAATTAATTGAAAAATATCTAATAACCCATACCTTTCGTATAAACCATAGGTTATATTGTCTAAAATCGTAGCTGTAATAAAATTTGTTTATAAAGGAGTTTTTAATGTCAAATCACAGCATGCTTAACAGGTTTGGTCGATCTGGAAATCCATCGCTTAATGCAGATACATTCACCCGTGAAGCTGGAACGCGTTCCTCGGGTGGAATCCAATCTACTTCATCAGAAGTTATGACACTTCAAGGAACAGTGAATAAAACTGGAATTCTTCTTGCATTGGTTGTTTTGTCAGCCTCATACACATGGAATATCTTTTTTCAAAGTGGTAACCCTGAAAGTGTGAGACCCTTTTTAGCGGGCGGCGCTACTATAGGAATTATTCTTGCTTTGGTAACCATTTTTAAAAGACATTGGTCCGGAATCACAGCGCCCATGTATGCAATAGCTCAAGGGTTCTTTCTTGGTGGTATCTCTGCGATCTTTGAGGCTCAATATCCAGGAATTGTGATCCAAGCGGTCGGTCTGACACTCGGTACACTGACCTCGCTGTTGTTTTTATATAAAACTGGCATTGTCAAGCCAACTGAAAATTTTCGTCTCATGATCGTATCGGCGACGATGGGAATAGTAATGTTATATTTTGTAAGTTTCATTATGAATTTATTTGGATCTTCAGGTGTCGGGTTCATTCATTCAAATGGGCTTTTTGGAATTGGATTTAGTCTTTTTGTTGTTGGAATTGCTGCGCTCAATTTGGTACTTGATTTTGACTTTATAGAGCAGGGCTCCGAAGTTGGTGCACCAAAGTATATGGAGTGGTTTGGAGCGTTCTCGCTCATGGTAACGCTCATTTGGCTCTATCTTGAAATGCTCAGACTATTAGCTAAATTAAGAAGCAGATAATGGATGCAAACACCCTAATTTTTGGATCTATGGCGGTAATATCACTGGCCGCCTTCTTCTACCTTGGAAAGTTTAAGGCATCCCCAAAGCAAACCGAACGTGATGACAGAATTAACTGGTCCTCAGGAAAGTATTCCTTTATTAAATATATCTTGCTGGGAATGGGGATTGTGCTGGGGATCTCTTTGCTAATCAAGTATGTGTTTTAATTATTGTAGCGATTGCACCTTATCATAAAGAAAGTTAGTAAGTTCTTGTCTTGTTTCAAATACTTCTAGCCTCTCCCATGAGATTGGGTCACCAATCTCGATCTTGACTTCCTCACCAAATCTTCTGCGAGCCTCATTTAAGAGTAGGGCCGACCTTAATGCCATTGAAATATGAGATGCCACATGAAACAGTCGGCTATTTTGTCCTCTGAAGAAAATTGGTAAAACCGTCGCGTTCGATTCTCTTATGAGCTTAGCTGCAAACGTTGTCCATGGGGCATCCACCACACTGCCAAACCCAAATTTGTCTGCGGTAGAAACGTGGCCTGAGGGAAAGATTACAAGAGGTATATCGTTTTTTAAATCATCGGTTGCTCTTTTCTTTGACGAAATATTGGTTTTTACAGCTTCTTTTGTTTGATCAAAATTAACGGGAAGAAAGTGAGTATTTAAATCATCATCAACACATAAAACTGAATTGATTAGTATCCTGAAATTGCCCCTAACACGGGCTGCGATATCACACATAATAAGACCATCGACGATTCCAAAAGGATGATTCGCAACAATAACGAGTGGTCCTTCACGAGGTATATTATTTAGCTTGTCAGAGTCGTAATGACATTCAATATTCGTCTCAAGCATGGCAGATCGAAAGAATTTGCCAACTTCAAATGGCTCTCTTCTGAGCTTCTCATATATAGCAAATACTTTTTTACTGCCAAAAATAATTTCAAGAAAGAAAATGATTTTTCTGAGGATCCAAGGGTCATCCGGCTGACAAAAAGAGATTTTCGCTGCGGCTGACGCCGGGAGTTCGGAATTCAATTGTTGGTCCATCTTTCTTGTCCCTATGCACAAGAGAAACAGTATATTACCAATCATATGCATTTTTAAGACACTTTTTTAATTTGCATGATTTTAGGGACTCTGCGATTATCTCCCACCAACATAAAAATGTGGATAAATGTGATGACTGAAAAATTTGACTTGGTAGTTTTTGGAGCATCTGGCTTTACCGGTCGACTTGTAGCGGAATATCTATCAAAAAAAGCAGGTGTGTCACACAATTTAAACTGGGCTCTCGCGGGACGTGATGTCATGAANCTTGAGTCTGTGAAAGAAGAAATGCAGATTCCTTTGTCAATTCCGATTCTTCAAGTNGATGCGAGTGACAAAANCTCNATCAAAAATATGTTAGCTAAAACAAANGTTGTCTTAACAACTGTTGGGCCNTATCAANTATATGGAAATGAACTTGTNGAATGCTGCGTGGAGGNGGGGACAGATTATCTTGATTTNTGTGGAGAACCAGCGTGGATGCATGANGTTATCAAAACTTATCAAGCTAAGGCTGAGAGTACTGGTGCACGAATTGTCTTCTCATGCGGATTCGATTCAATCCCTTTCGATCTTGGTGTCTATGCTCTGCAGAGAAAGGCAATACTCAGATTTGGCGGTCCGATGCAAAGAGTGAAAGGACGGGTAAGATCAATGAAGGGGACGTTTTCTGGAGGTACTCTTGCGAGCTTCCAAGCGACTATGGCTGCTGCTGCAAAAGATAAAGAGATTGTTAGTGTTTTGAGGAATCCATTTGCATTAACTTCTGATTTCTCAGGAGTAACTCAGCCACCTGGCAATCGGGCTGAATTTGATGAGTCAATAAATAGCTGGGTTGCGCCATTTGTAATGGCTAGCATTAATACTAAAAATATTCATCGTAGCAATTATCTTTTAGATCATATGTATGGAGAGGATTTTAAATACGATGAAATGATAGCGACGGGTCCTGGAGAGGAGGGTGAGGCTATCGCTGTTAAAATGTCTCAAGGAAATCCTATGGCTGGAAATAATACTAAACCTGGGGAGGGTCCAAGCAAAGCTGAGAGGGAATCAGGCTCTTACGATATCGTCATGATCGGAGAAAATGCTAAAAATCAATCGATTAGATTGTCCGTAAAAGGCGATAAAGATCCTGGTTATGGTTCAACATCAAAAATGATCGCTGAGAGTGGGATTTGGCTATCAGAAAATCCGTCTCAATCTAATGGTGGTATTTGGACAGCTGCATCGCTAATGGGAATCTCTTTGGTTGAAAGTTTAGAGAAAAATGCAGGCATAACATTTACAGAAGAATCCAAAAAACAATAAGAATAAGAATAGGGATAATATTTTGATTAAATTTCATGAGTTGAAAGATTCGCTTATTGGCGAGTTACATAATCGGCCATTTCCACTAATTACAATTCCGGCGCAAGTATCACACATGGTTTTACTAAATCCTGTGGCACGGGAAAAAGAGATTGAGTATTTAAATATTCTGGCGAAGGCGAACAAGATGCCGAATGCAAGTGCAGAGGCCACTTGTTACTACGAGAGTGCTAAAGACTTTGATTTTAGATGGGAGCGGCATAGTGAGTTCTCGACATATACATTGATATCGAAAAAAGAGATATCAGGCTCAGACCATTTCAATGGTTTTATGACATTGGATCAAGAATGGATTTCGAATTTGAAGGGCGAGGTGATTAGCGCAAATCATATTGATTTGAGATTACCCAAAAATGCGCCTCAAGAGGAAGATGAGTTTAATCAGTATTTTGCTAACGAACCTCTTATAGGAAGTCATATTTATGATGGTAATGCTACTGTTTGGACGTCAGTGCAGAGTGATCAAGATGGGTTTAGTCGAGTTATTTTAATTGATGAAGGTATCGATCCTAATCAGGCGGGAAGAGCTGTAAGAAATCTACTGGAATTAGCTACCTATCGTTCTATGACTCTTCTGGCATGGCCCGTTGCAAGATCTTTATTGCCAGAGCTTGGTGAATTAGAGAAAAGTCTGAATAAGACAGGGGAGAAGCTAAAAAAATTGGAAACGCTTGAGGATGAGCAAAACTTGATGACTGAACTCATTTCTGAGGCCTCAAAAGTCGAAAAGTTAATTTCTGATAACAGTTTTAGATTTTCTGCGATGGATGCATACTTTAAAATAACTGAATCCAGATTAGAGATGCTTAAAGAGCAAAAGATTCCAACAATAAGAACGCTGAAAGAATTTCATTTGAGGCGGTTTATTCCAGCTTATGACACTTGTATGTCAGTGGTGAAGCGAAAGAAGAATCTGTCCGATAGAGTGGGTCGTACCAGTGAGCTATTGCATTCAAGGCTGCAAATATCGCTTGAAGCACAAAATCAAAAGCTACTCGCTTCAATGGATTCCCGTAGTAAAGTTCAGTTGCGACTGCAGCAAACGGTTGAGGGATTATCTGTTGTTGCTATAACGTATTATTCGATGGGACTAATTCGTTTTATGGTTGAGCCATTACCTATCGAACAATATATAGGCATTGGCGACTCGTGGGTGATTGGAGGTCTAACACCTGTTATATTATTTGGGGTTTATGCGATCGTCAGACGAATCAGGAAAAGATTAGACAAAAGCACTTAAATGTCTTGTCCAGATTATGCTAAAAGATATTAATTTCTGATTGAAATATCGCAGAAACTTCCTAAAGTTTAAGTCTTGTCTATAAAATTACGACCAAAGCGTCGAAAACTGCGCCGAAAGTTGACTTAAGTTCAATAAATTAGGATACTCAAGACTGCGTCTGGCGTGGGTTTGACGCACCAAAAAAGAACATAATTTAAAAAAATCGGATTTAACGGGAACAGCCGTCAAAAATTAAAATCCGACTACAATTTGGGGTAATCGTTCATGCGAACTTTGCGAGCTATTGGTTGGTATATATTCTCTTCAATTTTTATTTTCGGTGCGTCGATTTCTATGGCACAGGGGCCATGGAATTTTGATGGAAGTCTAGATGGTTGGACTGCAACGAACTCTTCAGCCACAGCTGGCGCTTCGTCCCTTGATTGGAATATCACCGCACAGTGGAATAAACTTACAATTACCTCTCCAGGAGTAAATACGGCAACTTCACCCTCGATAATTGCCGTGACTCTTAAAAATACTACAACTAACGCCAATTTAATTGTTGGAGTTAAGAATTCAGGTCAATGGTCTTATGTAAGAACTGCCGGAGTTCCTACGGAAGCGTCTGAGTTTTCTACTTTCTATGTTGAGCTAGGTGAACTTGCTAGATGGAATGGGAATTTAGCTGAAATTTTATTGAGAATGCGGATAAACAGTAGTGGAAATGGTTGGAATGCTGGAAATGTTTTTATTGATAAAATCGAATTTGTAGAGTCAATACCAACTAATCCAACGATGACGATTACCAGCTCTACATCCGGTGTAACCGATGGTTCAACTACCAGTGATGCATCTATTAATCTTACTTTTACTTCAAGTGAGGCAACAGGAGATTTCGCTGTTGGAGATATAACTGTCACAGGAGGTGCATTGAGTAATTTTACGGCTTCAAGTTCGACAGTCTACACGGCCACTTTTACTCCATCTGCCGCTGGCGCTGCCACCGTTAATGTGGCTGCGGGAACATTTACTGCGTCCACGACAAGCTTAACTAATACGGTTGCAGATGAATTTAATTGGACTTATTCTCCGAATAATATACCCGTTATAACCCTTACAGGAGATCAAATTGTTGAAGTCGCACTGAATTCTGCATACACAGATGATGGTGCCACAGCGACTGATACAGAAGATGGCACGATCACTTCATCCATTGCTACTGTGAATGGCGTTGATACGTCGACAGCAGGAGTTTATACAGTGACATACAACGTCAGTGATAGTGGCGGTGCAGCAGCAACTGAGGTTGTTAGAACAGTGACTGTTGATCCTATGAATTTTGAGAGTTCCGTCAACTCTTTTTCTGCCAATAATTTTGCAACGATTACTGCCGGTGATACTGCAGCAACATACTCTGTAAATGGTGTGAATAATTTCAATAACCTTTGGACAACCTCTGCAAACATAAATACTGCTGCAGGTAACTATATTGCCCTAACTATTAAAAATGGCTCTGAAAATACTCGGGTTCAGGTAGTACTGAATAGATCAACTAGCGGTAAATCGACAACTTACACGGCATATGACGGACTTACAACGAATGATTCTGATTTTAAAACTTACCATATTGATATGAGCTCGGTCGCCACTTGGACGAGTACGGTGGATGATTTTGGACTCCGGTTTAAAAAGAATGCTGGCTCGGCTGTTATGAGCGGTGACATATTAATTGATAAGATTGCAGTAGTGCCTGTAATTGATTCTACAGCACCAACGCTCTCGAACGTTAGCGTAGCTTCGAATAATACTAGCACTTCAAAAGCTAAAGCTGGAGATGTTGTTACCTTGACGTTAACGGCTAGCGAACCTATAACAACACCGACCGTTACGTTCACATCGGGTGGCACCGCAATCACTGATGCATCCGTTGACTATGCGCATACCTCCGGTGAGACATGGACGGCTTCCTATACTGTATATTCTGGCGATACAGACGGAGCCGTGACTTACTCGGTTGCATTTTCTGATACAACAGGCAATGCTGGTTCCGCCGTCACAAGTGGGTCAGGAAGCGTCACTGTTGATACAACGGAGCCAACACTAGCGACAGCTACAGTAATTACAACCCCATCGACAGACACGACTCCAAGCTTTGTCTTCACTAGTGATGAGGCAGGCACGATTACTTCGAGTGTTAGCGAGGGTTTCTCAACGTCCTCATCGGCCTCAGCGGGAAGTAATACGATCACTTTTAATGCGCTTAGTGAGGGGACATATAGCGGTGAAACAGTCACTGTGACTGACGCGACTGGAAATGCTACGTCACTCACAATCGCTGATTTTGTTATTGACACCACCGGACCAACAATTGCAATTACCAGCTCGACAGTAAGTGATGGTGCCACAAGTAATGATTCGTCCATCGCCTTAACTTTCACGTCTAATGAGGCAACCAGTAATTTTGCAGTGGGTGATATTTCGGTGAGCGGTGGCTCACTCAGTAGTTTCGCGGCGTCAAGTTCAACTGTATACACAGCGACATTTACGCCATCTGCAGATGGCGCAACAACGATAGATGTTGCTGCCAACGCTTTCACAGATGGTCTTGGCAATAATAATAGTGCAGCAAGCCAGTTCAACTGGACCTATGACGGGACTGCTCCATCGCTCGCAAGCGTCACTGCCGTCTCAACCCCCGGTAATGACTCAACGCCGAGCTTTGTATTTAGTAGTGATGAGGCAGGAACAATTACCACTAGTGTTAGTGAAGGCTTCTCAACATCATCTTCTGCATCCTCTGGCAATAACACGATTACTTTTAACACTTTGAGTGACGGTATTTATAGTGGGAAGACCGTCACTGTTACCGATTCATCAGGTAATGCAGGATCAGTCACAATAGCTGATTTTACAATCGAGACTGTTGCTCCAACGGTTTCAATTGCAAGCTCAACCGTATCAGATGGTGATACTAGTAACGATGAAACTATCGCTTTAACATTCACCTCGAATGAAGCGACAACAAACTTTGTCGTTGGTGATGTGACGGTGTCGGGTGGCTCATTAAGTAACTTTGCTGCATCCAGTTCATCAGTGTATACAGCAACCTTTACACCAAGCTCTGCAGGCGCGACTTCCATTGATGTGGGAGCCGGTGTATTTACTGATGCTGCAGGCAATGGAAACACAGCGGCAAGTCAATTTAATTGGACGTTTGATAATTCCTCTGCGGAGCTTAGTAACGTAAGTATTTCTTCGAATAATTCGACTAGCACGCTTGCAAAAGCATCTGACGTTGTCACGCTGGTTTTCTCTGCTAATGAGACAATCAATACTCCAACCGTGACATTCGCCTCTGGTGGCTCAACAATTGCGTCGGGAAGAGTTTCTGTGTCAAACACCTCTGGTAATAATTGGTCTGC
>PALW01000029.1 GCA_002710745.1 Porticoccaceae bacterium | reverse complement strand
AACTATGTGCAGACTGTGAGGGGAGCTGGGTATAGATTTTCTACCCAAGTAAATACATAGTTTTAGAGTAATACAGTTGCGCCCAGGATTACGCGAAGAAATTTGGCGAGCTACTCGTATTTTCGTTGTAGCGTCATTATTTGGTTGGGGCATGAATTCATTTCTTGAATTCATTCTCTTTGCCTCACTTTTATATCTTATTTGGTCATTTAGACGGGCGGTAAAAATCTTTCAGTGGGTAGATGATGGGATGCGAGGTATCCCGCCAAGTGGCAGCGGTATCTGGGGTGATATCTCAGATACGCTCAATCGTCAGAAAAGAAGGCATAAAAAAGCTCAAGAGAAATTATCGTCAGCAGTAAGACGAATCACGGAAGTGGTTGAATCCATAGATGATGGAATCATAATTCTTAATTCTGACAGAACCGTTGACTCTTGGAATAAAGCCGCGACAAAATTTCTTGGACTTAGAAAAAATGATAGGGGAGTGCCTATTTTTAATCTGATTAGAGACCCCGATTTTGTAGCCTATTTATCAAGTCCCGAATCACGAGAACCAATTGAGATAGTCTTACCAAATAGCATAGAAAAAAAACTTCAAATTTCTGCATCATTGATTGGTAAGGAAGATATTGTTGTAGTGATTACTGATATCACGAAGTTCTCTACAATCGATAGGATTAAATCTGAATTTGTAAGTAATGTATCACATGAGTTAAGGACTCCCCTCACCGTTTTTAGAGGTTACTTGGAATCTTTTGAAGACAAAGCCGACAAATCATCTTCAGAAAAACTAGCAATATCGCACATGCTAAAACAAGTGCATCGTATGGAGTCTCTTGCGNACGACCTTACAACACTTTCGTCTATGGAGGAGGNTGGTAGCAAGGTCCCATTGGAGAAATTTAANCTAAATGAATTANTAACTGAAATAGTAANCGAGGCTAAAAAGCTTGGAAATAAGCAGCATATTTTTACTTTGGATTTGNTCTCTTGTGATTTTGTNGGAGATTTGGATGGTNTTCGAGCAGNTCTGGGAAATATTATTTTTAATGCAGTGAGACATAATCCTGAGGNAGTCAANGTCAACATTAGTCTTGATAAGGAAGGTGAGGGTTTTCTTGTNTTGGTTTCAGATGATGGTGTGGGTCTAGATAGAGACGATATCCCCAGATTAACAGAGAGATTTTTTAGAGGAGATAGGAGTAGAAACTTTGGAAGTGGAGGTAGTGGTTTGGGTTTAGCTATTGCCAAGCATGCAATCAACAGATCTCAGGGTACGCTAGAAATCCAAGGTAATCTTGGTGAAGGTGCATTATTTAAAGTTTGGCTACCTAATCAAAGTTAATACTTGTTATTAGGTCGGCCTTGTTCGAGGTGCACTTTTGTTTGCGAATGCCTCTAGTCGGGCATTCGACTCTGGTTGCGTATTAACGATTCCCGCAACAACAGCCTCCGAGTATGCGGCATCTAAAGCGGACATATTTTGCATATGGCTGATTGCTGAGCATATAGCAAAATTTGATAATGCAGGATTTTCAGCTGCGGCACGCGCTACTTTCATCGCCGTANCCTCACTATCTTCAACAAGGTACTGACATAAGCCAACATCTACCGCTTCCTGCTGTTTATAAACACGGCCTGTTAGCATCATATCGATCATTCTTGCTTTGCCCACCAAATCAGCGACACGAATAGTCGCTCCTCCACCGGTGAATAACCCTCTTTGACCTTCTGGAAGTGCAAAGTAAGTAGTTTGATCAGCAACACGAACATGAGCAGAGGACGCTAATTCTAGTCCTCCTCCAACAACGGCGCCCTTTAACGCCGCAATAATTGGTACACCACCATACTCCATTTTATTGAACGCTTCATGCCATCTAAGGCAAATATGCATGAATTCTTCAGGTCGTCTTTGCTCATTATGATGTTCAATTAAATCAAGTCCCGCACAAAAATGATCTCCTTCTGCCCTCAAAACTATCGCTCTTGCTCCCATTCGTGGAAGTTTTGAAAAAACTTCAATTAATTCTTCAATCGTTTGCGCATTTAGTGCGTTGCGTTTTTTTGCTCTAGAGAGCACTACTTGCACAATCCCACTNTCATCAGCAGAAAGCGTAAGATTTTCAATGTCAAAGTTATCAATGTTTTCGAGCATGATTTTTCCTTGTTACTNACAGAAGATAAANACTNTCTTCATTATAAGTTCTTAATTTTTTGAGTCTAGGAGAATGTTATTAGGATTAGCCGGCTCTTGCGCGCGTTCGAAGTTCATATTTTTGTATTTTGCCCGTTGCGGTTTTTGGCAATTCGCAAAATACAACTTTTTTAGGCCTTTTAAATCCAGCAAGGTGTTGCCGACAAAATAACTCTATCTCATCTTCAGATAACGACTTACCTTCAATTAACTCTATAAATGCACACGGGACTTCTCCCCATTTTTCGTCTGATATTGCGACAACTGCGGCTAGCGATACTGATTCATGCTTGTGAAGTACATCCTCTATTTCTACTGAAGAGATGTTCTCGCCACCAGAGATGATGATGTCTTTTAAACGATCTTTTATTTCTATATATCCATCCGGATGCATTACTGCAATATCGCCAGTATGGAACCAACCGTTTTTAAATACAGTTTTTGTATTTTCTAAATCTTTCAGATATCCCTTCATGATTGTATTTCCACGAATAAGAATTTCTCCGGTATGTATACCGTCTTCCTTTACTTGCTCTCCTGATTCGAGATCAACAACTTTTAAACCCGCAGTATGGACCATTCCAACTCCTTGTCTTGCCTTGAGCTTAGCTTTTTGTTCAGTCTGAAAACCATTCCAGCCAACATTCCAAGTGCTCATTACGGTATGCCCATAAGTTTCTGTGAGTCCATAGACTTGGGTCACGTTGAACCCAAGCTTTTCTATGCCTTGAAGTATGGATGCTGGTGGTGGCGCACCTGCGGTCATAATTTCTACTGGATGCTGACATTTAAAATCTTTTGCTGCAGGTGAGTTCAGTAACATATTCAATACAATTGGTGCTCCACCGAAATGAGTTATCTTGTTAGTTATTATTGAATTGAATATTTCTTCAGGTAAAACAACTCGTGTGCAAAAAATTGTCCCCGCTAGTGCCGCCATTGTCCATGCATGACCCCATCCGTTACAGTGAAAGAGAGGTACCGTATACAGATATTTGGGATGTTTTGGAAGATCCCAATCAGTAATTGTACCCATCGACATTAGATATGAGCCTCGGTGATGATAAACCACTCCTTTCGGTTTGCCCGAGGTGCCTGAAGTGTAGTTTAGACTAATTGCATTCCACTCATCATTTGGAAGCTGCCAGTCAAAATCGGCATCACCACTTCCAATAAATTTGTCATATGTGATGTGGCCTATCGTTTTTGGTTCTCTGGCATTTTGAAAATCTACAATATCTATGACATATAAATCTTTATTTTTTGATAACTCTATTGCGCTCTCAGCTTGAGGTGAGAGTTCAGAATCTACTATAAATACTTTTGCTTCACTGTGATTTAAAATATAACCAATAGTTTCTGCATCTAACCGGGTATTTATTGTATTCAGCACGGCTCCTGACATTGGCACACCGAAGTGGGCTTCGATCATTTCTGGTGTGTTAGCCGAGAGTATTGAAACGGTATCCCCGTGTTTAATACCAAGCTTTGTTAATGCAGAGGCTAGTTTTATCGTCCTAGCGTAAAGCTCTTTCCATGAGTACTTGATCTCTCCATAAACTATAGCGGGATGGTCTGGAAATACTTTTGCAGATCTTTCAATAAAGCTCAGCGGAGTAAGCGCTTGGAAATTAGCATTCGCTTTATCGAATTTGTCATATTCTTTTCTGGTCATATGCGCCTTTAAAAGCATCGATCGTCACGTGTGAGATTATCACAGATCAATGTTGATTATGAGTGAAATCTGATGTGATTGAAGGCTATAGAGGACTTAGGCAGACTTAGTTGTAAAAGACAAGGGAGCTCTTATGGCTCCCTTACTAAAATGTGAGCTAATTAGAATTTGTGTTCTAATCCTATGCCCAATGAGGAAAACTCATCTTTCTCTGAATCAGACATGGTGTCTTCGTTTTGGGTATAAAAAGCAAACATCTTTGTGTTTTTAGCAAACTTATAGTCTGCTCCAATTGAAAATGTGTCCTCATCATGAGTGTCGCCATCCAGTGAACCGAATTGGGCCTTAATAGAAGTTTTACTTGATGCCTTATATGACAGGCTTCCAAAAAATCCTGTTTCATTATTAAAATCAACATTATCATCAGTATCTTGATACATTAGCCCAATCTGAAAGTTCCCAATTTTATATTGAGAGACAAGTCGAGTGAGGTCTTTTTTATCAATGTCTTTATCGCCTGAAATGCTCAAGTAAAGATCATCTTTCTCATAGTTAATCGAGTAAGAAATGCCATCATTTATTGATGAATCTGTTGAACCGTCACCAGTTAAATCGCTTCCTTCACCAGGAACGAATGCAACCATAGATGTAAAGTTTGAAAAATTTGGAGTTCTGTAAATAATTATATTTGATACTCTATTTTCACCTTCAAATGTATTTTTAATATCGCCCTCTAAATCATTGAATAGATCAATTTTCTTTTGTGCAAGTTTTGTGGGTGTATCATGTTTTCCTGTAAATAGAGTTCCATACTGACTCTTTATACCTACAAATGAATTTCTTTGCTTGAAGCTTTGCCCTTTGCAATCTCCATCATCAATACATATTTCGTATTCAACTTGATAGATGACTTCAAGATCATCGCCTATGCTATTCGTACCTTTTATACCAAGTCTTGATGCATTACTGTTTAAATTCCATTGTCCAGATCCGTTGTCATCAGAATTCGTAATTGATAGATTTGCTTTTCCATATATTTCAGCTCCGTTTGCAATACTCATGAAGCAAACTGAAGTAAAAACTAGAAAGAGGAGAGATAATTTGAGTCGCATGATTTTTGCCTCGATTATTTAATAAATGTTTCATTTTTATTTCACTAACATCAAAACTATATTTAATATATATGACACTTTTATTACAAAAAGAGACAAAAACAGTTTTTTGTAATATTTCTGAAATATTTCTGCCATAAACTGATTCATGTGAGGTCAAGCAACACAAATATTCTTAAAATTTGGAGAAATAAATATGCGATCAATCATGTCAATTCTTTCAGTGTTTAGTATTCTTTTGAGTGCACTGCTCAGTTCTTATGCAATGTCACGGGACGGAATTCAAGTAGTAGGTTCGTCAACGGTCTATCCCTTCTCGACAGTTGTTGCTGAGAGATACGGACGGTCAAGTGGCAGTCTAACTCCGACCATTGAATCTACTGGATCTGGTGGCGGGATGAAGCTCTTCTGCTCTGGAGTTGGTGTCAACCACCCGGATATTACAAACTCATCTCGGAGAATGAAAAAATCAGAGTTCGAGAGATGTATGGAGAATGGTGTAGAGGAAATTATAGAAGTTCAAATTGGATATGATGGAATTGTCATTGCTAATGCTGTAGAAGCTGCAGACCTTAACATATCTCGAAAAGATCTTTTTCTTGCGCTTGCTGAGATGGTTCCAACTGACAAAGAGGGAGAGTTGATAGAAAATCCATATACTTCATGGAAAGAGGTGAACTCAGATTTGCCTGACCTTGAGATCGAGGTTTTGGGACCTCCTCCAACCTCAGGGACTCGAGACGCATTTGCTGAATTGGGATTAGAGGGAGGATGCAAAACCTTTGATTGGATTGCGAAACTAAAAAAGACAGACAAAAATGCATATAAGCAAATCTGCCACACGGTCAGGGAAGACGGGCATTATGTGGAAGCAGGAGAGAATGATAATTTAATCGTTCAAAAATTAAATGCGAATCCTGATGCACTTGGTATTTTTGGATTCAGTTTTCTTGACCAAAACGCTGACAAAGTAAAAGGATCTAAAATTGAATCTATCTCTCCAACTTTTGATTCCATTGCTGACAAATCTTACTCCATCTCAAGACCTTTGTACTTTTATGTTAAAAAAGCCCACATCGGAGTTGTTCCTGGTATTAAGGGGTTTTTGAGAGAATTTACTAGTGAGAGAGCTTGGGGCGAGGACGGATATCTTGCTGATAAAGGAATGATACCTCTTCCAGAGGAGGAAAGATTTTTGGCAGCAAAGAACACAAGAAGTCTGACCGCAATGACTGGTAAAGAACCGTTGCAATAAGCTTTTCAGTCTGACAAAGTAGGTCCTGAAAATTTCAGGATCTACTTTCTAAAGGAATACACGCTATGCAAATTAGTACGCTCGTACTCCTTTTACTTCTTATATCAGTATTCGCTTTCTACACGAGTCAAAATCGATCAATATCTGTCGCGGGCAAGCTCGGAGGGATAAGATCTTTACCCTCATTGCCGAGCTATTACGGTGCATACTCTGTTCTATTTACATTAATACCTGTATCAATATTTTTAACTCTTTGGATATCGCTAGATCAGATAGTCATTGAAAGACTAGTTGTGGATAAGATTCCTCAGGAGTTTGTGCCCTCGAAATCCTCTGATTATGAGCTTATGGTCAACAGAATCACAAGTATATCTGAGGGAATTATTTATGCTGATTCGGTTTTAGCTTGGCAACTTGATGCTGCTTCGCATATGCAGAAATTCGAAGCTATTTCTCGTTGGTCGATAACTGTAATCTCAATATTGATGGCGGCATTGTGTCTGTATTGGGCAACTCAAAAAGTTTCTGTAAATTTCAATGCAAGACCTGTGGTCGAGAATATTATGGAGAGAATTCTTTTAGTCTCTGCCTGTGTTGCAATTTTTACAACTATTGGGATTATTTTTTCTGTTTTGTTTGAATCAATTCAGTTTTTTCGAAAAGTTCCCTTTTTTGATTTTGTCTTTGGGTTGGAATGGAGTCCGCAAACGGCAATTAGAGAAGATCAGGTAGGCTCATCTGGAAGTTTTGGTGCGGTGCCATTATTTGTCGGCACGATTCTAATATCGCTTGTAGCAATGATAATTGCGGTCCCAATCGGGTTAATGTCTGCAATATATTTATCTGAGTATGCAAGTTTGAATGTAAGAACAATTGCAAAACCTGCCTTAGAAATTTTAGCGGGAATTCCAACGGTCGTTTATGGGTTTTTCGCAGCAATTACGGTGGCACCAGTACTTAGAGACTTTGGAGAAAGTGTTGGGCTTGATATTGCATCAGAAAGTGCGCTTGCAGCAGGTGCAGTGATGGGAATTATGATCATTCCATTTATTTCGTCGATTGCAGATGATGTTATAAGCGCAGTTCCTCAAAGCATGAGGGATGGTTCTCTTGCGATGGGAGCTACGCATTCAGAAACTGTGAAAAGAGTTGTCATACCTGCAGCTTTGCCAGGAATTGTAGGAGGTATTTTACTTGCAATGTCTAGAGCGATTGGCGAGACCATGATTGTAGTTATGGCTGCTGGGCTAGCAGCGAATCTAACTGTCAATCCACTTGATGCCGTTACGACTGTCACTGTTCAAATAGTAACGCTGTTAACAGGTGATCAGGAATTTGATAGCGCGAAAACACTTGCGGCATTTGCTTTGGGATTGATGTTATTTGTCGTTACCTTGGTGCTAAATATATTTGCATTACAGATAGTGAAGAAATATAGAGAACAATATGAGTAAAGATAATCGTGCCCTAATAAAACAATCTCTCAAGAGACGAAATAGGGCTGAGAGGAACTTCCAGTGGTTTGGCAAATTAGGAGTAGCGCTTGGTCTTGCAGCTGTTGTTCTTTTGTTTGTGGATATTATTTCTAAAGGATCTGGCGCTTTTAGAGCAACCTATATTCAGTTAGAAATAGAGTATGATCCAGAAGCTATTGGTATTTTGAATGTAAATGATACTGAAGAATTTATTTTTGCAAATTGGCAGAATTTAGCAAAAAAATCGTTGAGAGATCTTTTCCCGGAGGTTACTAAGCGCGGAGAAAGAAGGAAACTTAATAATTTAGTTAGTGAAGGTTCGGGATTTGATTTCAGAGATCAGTTGACCCAGAACCCAAGTTTATGGGGAACTAAAGAGACCCTTTGGATTTTGGCAGACGATGATATCGATACATATTATAAAAGTTGGCTCGATGATGACCCTTTCTCTGCCAGATTAACTTCAGAGCAAATAAAATGGATAGATCAACTTCATAACGATGATCTAATAGCTCTTAAATTTAATACAAAGTTTTTTGAACGGGGAGATTCGAGAGAACCCGAGCAGGCAGGTATCAAGGGTGCACTAATAGGCTCGTTTTTTACGCTTATTTTAACTCTATTGATGTCGTTTCCAATGGGAGTTACAGCGGCAATATACTTAGAAGAGTTTGCGCCTAAAAATAAATGGACTGACTTAATTGAAGTAAATATAAATAATTTAGCAGCGGTGCCCTCGATAATTTTTGGATTATTAGGCCTTGCTATTTTTATAAATTTTTTTGGTATACCCCGGTCAATACCAGTCCTTGGTGCTATTGTCTTGGCACTTATGACACTACCCACAATAATTATTACCAGTAGAGCCGCTATAAAGTCTGTCCCACCCTCAATCCGAGAAGCTGCGCTAGGGGTTGGTGCTTCAAAGTTCCAAACAACATTACATCATGTTTTGCCTCTTTCATTACCCGGCATGTTAACTGGTGCAATTATTGGAATGGCGAGGGCGCTCGGTGAAACTGCTCCCTTGCTAATGATTGGCATGGTGGCCTTTATAGTTGATATTCCTGGAGGCTTTACTGATCCTGCCACAGTTTTGCCTGTGCAAATATTTTTATGGATAGATAGCCCTGAGAGAGCGTTCGTAGAAAAAACTTCTGCAGCAATAATTATATTGCTGTCTTTTTTAATGGTTATGAATTTTGTTGCGGTATACTTAAGAAAGCGTTTAGAGAGACGTTGGTAGTTAATAAAGGGAAAAAAATGAGTGATTCAACCCTAAAGCAGGCCGATTCATCGAATAAGTTAATAGGAAAAGCTTCCGTTAAAACTTTTAGTTTTGACCAGCAGTTACATGCCTCTGAGAGTTATTCAACGATTGGCAAGAATTTAGTTGAGGATGCCAAGATGTCAGTGAGGAATGTCGACGTATTCTATGGCGACAAACAAGCAATTTTTGATGTCAATATGGACATCAAGAAAAATGAAGTTATTGCGATGATAGGCCCCTCAGGTTGCGGCAAGTCAACGTTTTTGCGGACGTTAAATCGTATGAATGACACGATAGATTCTTGCAAAGTTACAGGAGATGTAACGATGGATGGTGAGAACCTTTACGATCCTAAGCTTGATGTCGTTGAGTTGAGAGCAAGAGTAGGTATGGTTTTCCAAAAACCAAACCCGTTTCCAAAATCTATTTTCGAAAATGTGGCTTACGGTCCAAGACTTCATGGTCTCGCAAATTCAAAAGCGGATTTAGATGATTTAGTTGAAAGCAGTTTAAAAAAGGCGGGTCTTTGGGATGAAGCAAAAGACAGATTGCATCAGCCTGGTACTGGATTGTCAGGTGGTCAGCAGCAAAGATTATGTATAGCTCGAGCAATAGCAATTGAGCCAGAAGTTATTTTAATGGATGAGCCTTGCTCTGCATTAGACCCAATTGCAACCGCTCGGATTGAGGAGTTAATCGAAGAGTTAAGTCAAAATTTTACGATTGCGATTGTTACACATAGTATGCAACAAGCAGCGAGAGTCTCACATAGAACTGCTTACTTTCATTTGGGTAAGTTAATTGAGGTCAATCCAACTGAAACTGTATTTACAATGCCCGAGCACAAACTCACTGAAGCATATATTACGGGTAGATTTGGCTAGCTTTTAGTTTTATTAATATTGTTAAGAGTATTGGAGAAAAAATGACAGAAATTTCGTTTGAAAATCACATAATGAAACAGTTTGATGATGAACTCGAGGAGATTCGCACCCGTTTGATGGAGATGGGTGGTAAGGTGGAACAACAACTTAAAAATGCCATATTGTCTATCCATAACGGCGATAGTAAATTAGCGCAAGACGTAATCGAGCAGGAAAAATTTATCGATCAAATGGAGAAAGACCTGGACGATTCATGTATTTTAGTTATTGCAAGACGACAACCCGCAGCAAGTGATTTAAGGTTAGTAATGGCTGTTACGAAGGCAGTTAACGATCTGGAGCGGATTGGAGATGAGGCAAAAAAAATAGCGAATCACTCAATTATCTTATCCGAAGAGGATAATAAAAAAAGCGGCTATCCAGAAGTGCGGCATATCGGAGCGTCAGTCTCAAAAATGCTTTCTGATGCACTTACGGCATTTGCGAGATTTGATGCAGAAGCTGCGATGAAAACATTTAATCAGGATGTACAGATAGATCTTGAGTACAAAACTGCACTCCGTGAGCTGATGACTTACATGATGGAGGATCCCAAAAGTATCACGCATGTCATAAATATTCTGTGGGTAGTCAGATCTCTTGAGCGGATAGGAGACCATACCAAAAACCTTTGTGAACAGATTGTTTTTGTTGTTCAAGGGAAAGACATTAGACACGATTAATCTAATAATCCAAATAGTAATATTTCTGTAATATAAGTTTCACTCAATCGTCATCTAAGACTGTTTCAATTCTCAATATTAAATTTGAGAAATTTCTTATGTGATACGGCGGGTGTTGCCTTTAATAAGGAGCTTCCTGTGGAAGGATCAACCATTATCGAAGAGGCAGTGATAATGGACAGTAACTATGCCATTACAAATGACTCTGCGTCAGTTACTGGTGACGCGATTACTCCACAGGATAATGGTTCCTCTTTTGTATTTGATTCAACGGACTACATAGGTGCTGTAAAGCCAGGTGAGACACCCTGGTATGCAGAGTGGGCTATCCCCGGCTCACTTTAGCAGTTATAAGTAGTTTTTAAGGCCCCTTTTGGGGCCTTTTTTTTTCTTAAAATTTTGTAATACACTTACTCAGTATAGATAGATATGGAGATGAGCTTTTAAATGTTTAGATTAATATTCGGATTAATACTACTACTTATTGTTAATCAAGGATTGAGCAATGACATTCTTGAAACACAGCAAAAACGTTTTGAAACTCTCGCACTGCAACTTTGGGATTATGCAGAGCTCGGATATTTAGAGGTTAGAAGTTCAAATCTACTAAAAGAGGAGTTAAAAAACGAAGGATTCAAAATTGAACATAACTTGGCAGAGATACCAACTGCTTTTAAGGCAGTTTATGGAGAGTCAGGTCCAACAATAGGCATACTGGGTGAATTTGACGCTCTTCCTGGACTTTCTCAAACTAATTCTCCTTTTAAAGAACAAGCGGATAATATAACAGGCGCAGGACACGCATGTGGACATCACTTATTTGGTGCGGGCTCGGCCTGGGCTGCGGTAATGATAAAAAAATGGTTAATAGAGACAAAAACACCGGGTCGGATTGTCTTTTTTGGGACACCTGCAGAAGAAGGGGGTTCTGGCAAAGTTTATATGGCACGAGAAGGAGCCTTTGATAATGTTGATATCATGTTCCATTGGCATCCGGCCTCCTCTAATCAAGCAAATTCAAGCACATCAAATGCTAACAAGTCTGGCAAATTCACATTCAAGGGAATCTCAGCACATGCGGCGAGCGCTCCAGAAAAGGGAAGATCTGCACTAGATGGTGTTGAAGCAATGAATATGATGGTGAATATGATGCGAGAGCATGTTCCGCAGGAGTCCAGAATACATTACGTGATTACAAAAGGGGGGCTCGCGCCAAATGTTGTTCCTGATCTTGCGGAGGTTTACTACTATGTTCGTCATCCTGATCGATTGGTTGTAAAACAGCTATTCGAGAGAGTCGTAAAAGCTGCTGAGGGCGCAGCTATGGGCACTGAGACAAAACTCAGTTATGAAGTCATGCACGGCAATTATTCTTTAATGCCAAATGACACAATTCAGAAACTTCTGCATTCGCAATTAAGTGCTTCGGGAGGAATCGATTACACATCAGATGAGCAAATCTATGCGCAAGAAATCTATAAAACATTATTTGAGCCCTCACAAAAGCTTGGAGATGAAAAAAAGATCATGCCTTTTAAGCAATCTCATGGATATGGTTCGACAGATGTTGGTGATGTCAGCTGGTTAATTCCAACCGGGGGTATCAGAACAGCTACTTGGGTGCCCGGCACGTCTGCTCACTCATGGCAGGCAGTAGCAGCAGGTGGAACAACTATTGGGCTTAAGGGTATGAAACTAGCCGCTGATGTATTGACCGACTCAGCAGTTCAAATATACGAAGATCCCACAATAATTATTGAGGCGAAGCAGGAGCTAGCGAGTCGAGTCGGTGAGGATTTTCAATATGAGGCGCTTTTGGGAGACAGAGATCCTCCGCTGGATTATAGAGTCAATTAGACTTTACAACTTGGTCGCGCACTAACCGTGCTATACCATCTATGAAGGTTTTTGTAGTCCTCTGGAATGGGCTTTTTGACCCACTTTGCAAAGTCGATACAAACCAGGGCGCTGATATCCGCAACTGAGAAATAATTGCTGACCATATATTCATTTGACTCAAAATGACTTTCTAGATCAGCGAGAAAATTGTCTAGGCGTAATAAACCTCGTTTTGCGAGCTCAGGTATTTGAGCGTAATTATGAGGGCCTGGCATTGCTCTGTCTTTTAATCCGGGCGTAAAATTACGGAAAGCTTCGGCTGCTGCCATAAATCCATCTAACTGAATCTTTGTATTTGCTGCCTCCACGAGTGCTCCTTCGACTGGATCTCTACCATGTAAAGGATTATCTGGATGTATATCTTCTAAATATCGACAAATAGCATTTACTTGAGGAATTGTAGTGCCATCTTCAAGCTCCAACAGCGGGACCTCTAAGTTAGGGTTTTTAGAGCGGTAGTCTGAGGTCATATGCTCACCTTTCATTAGATTAAGTTCTACCGTTTCTATCTTAATTTTTTTCTCAGCAATAAATATTCTTACTCTTCTAGGACTTGGCGCTGTTGAACAATCATAAAATTTCATAATTTACCCGCACTTAACATCGGTTTCTTAGTTTGAATCAAAAGGTGATTCATTCGCTGTATTATTGATTTCCTGATTCCATTTTTATCAAGCCCAACTAAAGCTAATTGATCTTTAGGATCACCATGATCGACAAAAGAATCAGGCAATCCCAAATGGAGTATAGGTATGGTGAGTCCTTCTGAAGCCAAAAATTCTGAGACTGCTGAACCTGCGCCACCGGCGACTGAATTTTCTTCAAGCGTCACTAATAGCTCATTATTTTTTGCAGCTTCTATTAAAAGCTCCTTATCGAGCGGCTTAACAAAACGCATATCAAAGACGGAGAAGTCCATCTCATCTGATAAATCAATTACAGAGTTTAAAAGTGTTCCAAAATTCAAAATAGCAACTTGGGTTCCATGTCTAACAATATTTGCCTTACCAATCGGAAGTTGTTGCATTTCTTTTTCAATCTGAACGCCTGGACCTGTTCCTCTGGGATATCTCACAGCGGCTGGACCGTGATGCATGAAGCCTGTATATAGCAATTGGCGGGTTTCATTTTCGTTGGACGGTGCCATAAGTAACATGTTCGGGATACATCGAAGATAACTAATATCATAAGCGCCGGCGTGTGTAGCGCCATCCTGCCCAACGAGTCCCGCACGGTCTAGGGCAAAAAGTACATCTAAGTTTTGGACAGCTACATCGTGTATGAGTTGATCATAAGCTCTTTGAAGAAAAGTAGAATAAATAGCGACCACAGGTTTAATGTTTTCACATGCCATCCCTGCAGCTAAAGTTACAGCATGCTGTTCTGCTATGGCTACATCTTCGTATCGATCTGGAAATTTTTCCGCAAATTTGTTCATGCCAGATCCCTCGCACATCGCCGGAGTGATCCCAATCAAGCGCTGGTCCTGTTCCGCCATATCACATAACCACTCTCCAAAAACATCTGAATATTTCGGCATTTTTTTCTTGGGTTTAGCTTTTTCGATTACTTTATCCGGATTCACTGGCTCGATTTTGGTGAGAGCATGATATCCAACAGGATCACCTTCAGCTGGACTATAACCTTTGCCTTTTTGCGTGATGATATGCAGCATCACAGGCCCTTTAATCTCTTGAAGTTTTTTTAGAGTACTAGTCAAAAGTGGTAAATCGTGACCATCGAGTGGCCCTATGTAATAGAAACCAAGTTCTTCAAAGATGGTCGCTGGTGAGACCATACTTTTCATATATTCCTCTGTTTTTCTGACAAAGTTCTTTGTCTGGGGGAGTGACTTCAATGCTTTTTTGCCAGTTTCACGCAGTTGATTATAAAAACGACTTGCCCACAATTTAGAAAAATAAGTAGAAAGGCCACCAGTATTTTTAGAAATTGACATTTGATTGTCATTGAGGACTACCAGTAGATCTTTGTCGACATGAGACGCATGATTTATCGCCTCAAAGGCCATTCCAGCTGTCATTGCGCCATCACCGATTACCGCAACTGTTTTTCTCGAATTGTTCTGATGGCTTGAGGCTAGAGTCATTCCAAGTGCTGCACTGATAGAAGTGCTTGAGTGTCCAACACCAAAAGTGTCATATTCGCTTTCACTGCGTTTTGGGAATCCTGAAAGACCTCCTTCTTTTCGCATTGTATCCATTTTGTCCCGGCGACCGGTGATGATTTTGTGAGGATAGGTTTGATGTCCAACATCCCAAACAATTCGATCTTCAGGCGTGTTATAGGCAAAGTGCAAAGCGACTGTGAGTTCAACAACGCCTAAACCCGCACCAAAGTGCCCACCGGTTTGACCGACGGAAAAAAGCAAGAACTCTCTTAATTCGTCAGCAAGATCAAGAAGTTGCTTTTCATTAAAATCACGAAGATCACCTGGAGTATCTACTAGATCTAGTAGAGGCGTGTCGGGCGGCAATAGAGGAATTTCACTAAACGACTTAGCCATATTTTATTTTAACTCACAAGATGTCCGGATCATGAATATTACACTAAAAATAAGTTTAATATGTGCGCGAGATAATAAAATTTGCTAAAACACGAAGGGGATCAGCTTTGTGTTCAAAGACTTCAAGAGCCTCAATACTCTCTTTGTAAAGGGAGGAGGCTCTATCTTTCGATTTACTTAAACCAAGGAGAGACGTGTAGGTAGATTTTTTATTAGAGACATCGGAACCTCGGCTTTTCCCCATCTCTTCAGTCGAACTTTCTACATCTAATATGTCGTCTTGAATCTGAAATGCAAGACCTATTTTTTTAGCGAAGATTTTTAAACTCTCCTCTTGAGCATCAGACATTTTCTGCGTTGTTATTGCGCACATTATTATACTTGCTTCAATTAGTGCGCCAGTTTTGCAATTATGCATCTCATCTAATTGCTCTTGATTTAAGTTTGTGGCCGAGCAATCCAAATCTATTGCTTGACCTTTGACCATGCCAGAGCAGCCAATATTTGCTGCCAAGATNTTCACTAACCTTATATGATTTTGATATGTAAGTGAGCNTATNTCAGCTATTGTTTCGAAGGCCAAAGCTTGGAGTGCATCGCCTGCCAATATTGCTGTCGCCTCATTAAACTTAACATGACATGTGGGCTTTCCGCGACGTAAATCGTCATTATCCATTGATGGCAAATCATCATGGATTAGAGAGTATACATGCATCATTTCAATCGCGGCTGCTACGGAAAATGTTGCTGAGTTATTTTCAGCAATAGCATCTGCTGCTGCGATACATAGCAGTGGACGGATTCTTTTTCCACCATTAAGCATGGAGTAACGCATTGCAGAGTGCAGATTGCTTGCATGATTATCTTGAGCGGGAAGGAGCAGACTTAACTTCGTGTTGAAGGTTTCTCTATGATCATCTAGATACTTATTCATTGGCAGACTAACCGAAATTAGAATTCGTCAGTATTGAAATCCTGCTTGACCAATTCCTCACCCTGCTTAGTTAAGATTTCTACTTTCTGTTCTGCGTTCTTTAGGGTAGCTTGACACGCTTGTGCTATTTTTACGCCTTCTTCATAAGCTTTTATTGAGTCCTCTAGACTTAAGTTTCCATTCTCAAGTTGAGCCACTAGAACTTCTAATTTCTCAATTTGTGCTTCGAAATTTAAAGGTTTTTTATCATCACTCACGATTATTTATTCCGTTTTTTGTACATTTTACAACACTAAGAGTTTTCAGTAACCCTTGTACATTGCATTGATTGATTTTAATTTTGCTTAAACACTTTATTCATAAACTCTGTGCGAATATAACTATGATAAGAACCGGACACACAAATTTCACATAGTTGGGCCATATTTTCCAAAAAATACCCTGCTCTGCTAAGTTATTACCGCTTTTTATCTCCATAAGTATTTTATTGCGAGAAAAGACCCAGCCCGCAAAAACACATATTAGTGCTCCTAGAAGCGGCTGCGCTCTCTCTGTTGTCAGAGTGATAACAAATCCAAAGAGTGATTCAAAGTTGAAGCAAATAAGCACACTGAATAAAAAGATGATTGTACTTATTATGTAAGTTGCAATGACTCGCTTTATCGAAAATTGCTCAACGACATAAGAGACTGGAACCTCAAGCATGGAGATCGACGAAGTTATCGCTGCAATGGACATTAATAGGAAAAATACAAATGCTATTAAAGATCCCGCAGAACCCATACTAGTGAATAAGGCGGGTAGTACTTGAAAAATCAAGCCCGGACCTGCAATTAAACTGCCTGTGTCGTTATAAATCGCAACACCAAACTCTTGAGCGACAAAGATTGCGGGCAGAATTAATAGGCCGGCTAAGAAAGCAACGCCAGTGTCTGCGAGTGTTACTAAAACGCCGACCTCTGGTAGATTCTCATCTGACCTAATATACGAGCCATAAATTAGCATTGTTCCAACACCAAGAGACATCGAGAAGAATGCTTGTCCCATTGCGTTTACAATTAAATTAGAATCAAATAGCTGATTAAAGTCAGGAACAAGATAGTGCTTTAACCCCTCAATAGCTCCCTTTTGGAAAAGGACATAAATAATTAGTAGAGCCATCAAAACAAATAATGCTGGCATCAGTCGTGTTGACCATTTCTCGATACCATTCTCAACACCCTTGGAAATAATCAAAGCAGTCAGAATAATAAAGCATCCGCACAATAAGATATTTCTAGAGAGACTATCGCTCACAAGCCATTCTGATATTCCAGAGGAGAATGATTGCGTAATTGGCTCAAGCATATGAGAAATCATCCAACCGGCAACAATTGCATAAAAACTTAAAATCAAGCCGGCGGTAATCATTCCTGCAATTCCAATACCTCTTCCAAAATATTTGATGGTTTTTCCTGAAGATATTTCAGTGAGGGCGTTTACCATATTGGATCGCGTGTGACGCCCAATGATTAATTCGGCCATCAAAGCTGGATAAGCCAACAGAAATGCAAGTACTAAGTACATCAGTAAAAAAGCAGCGCCACCATTCTCTGTTGCATTTGTTGGAAAGCCCCAAATGTTGCCAAGACCAACAGCGGAGCCAGATGCAGCAAGAACAAAAGCTAGCCGAGAGGAAAAAACACCTCGCTCCATTTCCGTATTCCTTTTTTAGAACTAGTTATTGGGTTAAGTGTAGGTCAATCCCTAGAAAAATTCGAGGAGATCTGAACTTAATAAATTTAGATAATTGTGATACCAGAGAAATTGATGACAGGTATCGGGGAAAAGCGCCAGAGGTTGTCAGGAGATAATTTTTCAACTTGGTGATAATGTTTTAATTAACGAATTACAGTTTTATTTAGCCGCTGTTAGCTTCAACAGACGTCCACCTCCCTGCGCATATGATTTTTCTTTACGGATTGGTCTTCCATCTTCTA
>PALW01000028.1 GCA_002710745.1 Porticoccaceae bacterium | reverse complement strand
TGAAAGTGGCGGCTTGGCCCTAGCCCACCCGTTAGCGAATTCGTACACGGAAATAACACGACTTAATAAGAAGTATCTTCATGGCGAAATGGTTGCTATGGGTACTCTCGCTCAACTAGCGATGGAAAAGTCTAAAGATCTTGAAAAAGTTACTAAATTCTTTGTTGATGTAGGGCTCCCAGTAAACTTAAAGCAACTATCAATGTCTCCATTACAACAATCTGAAATAGACATGGTTATAGAAACAGCTTTTAAAAATCCTCTTATACAGAATATGAATTTTGAGGTATCTAAAGAATTGATATTAGATTCAATTAAAAAAGCAGATGAGGTGGGCACACATTTTGTCAGTAAATATGGCGATGAGGCTTATCGAAGACTTCATGGTTGATTCTTTAATATTTTGTTAAGGCTAATCAGAAGTATAAAAAGTTAGTATAGGGGTGTTTGGTGATGATGGAATATCAAGAAATTTTGTACAGCACATCAGATGGAGTGGCAACTATCATAATCAATCGGCCTGACACTCTTAATGCGCTGACAAGCTTAACACAAGCGGAAATAAGACATGCTTTGCACAGCTCGGATATAACCAAAGAAGTCATCGGTACAGTAATCACTGGCGCAGGAAGAGGCTTTTGCTCAGGTGTTGATATGAAATCGCTCGGGAAAATGAGTGATGATGGGGGAAGGACACAAGAAATCTATGAGCATTTAAAGGTAAGTTTTGACAATGAAAATAAAAATTTTGTTGGTTCTCCTGCTTATTTTTTAGCGCTCAAAAAACCTTTGATTGCAGCGATAAACGGAGCTTGTGCTGGATTAGGATTTAGTTATGCGACTTTTTGTGACATGCGATTCATGGACCCAAAAGCAAAATTGGTAACATCGTTCTCACCTCGAGGATTAATTGCCGAGCATGGAACTAGCTGGATGCTTCCAAGGATAGTAGGACCTTCTCATGCTTTAGATCTGATGTGGACTTCGCGTCGCGTTGACGCAGAAGAGGCATATCGAATTGGCTATGCGAATAGACTCTCTGAAAATGGAGAAGTATTAAAAGAAGCGCAGGGCTTTCTATTGAATCTCGCAAAAACTGCGGCTCCACATTCATTAATGATGATGAAAAAACAAATCTATCAACATTTAAATCAGGATCTAGGACTTTCAAATACAGAGTCCACAACATGGATGGATGAAAGTCTAAAAAGAGATGATTTTAAAGAAGGGATTAAATCATTCTTGGAAAAAAGATCACCAAACTTTGAAAAAATAAAATAATAAAGGAGACCAAGATGATATTCACCGGATGGGAGTCACCACTCGCACTATTAAAATATGAATTAGTACAATTGGATTATGAGGGAGTTGTGGTTCCATCAGAAATCATCAATAAGGTAAAAGACCTTGACGACGAAACGCATAAAATGGACTTTGATCTCGTCGATAAGATCTATTTAGAGTTAGAAGCTTTGAAAGTTGCCCCCTCATTTAAGTATGATCAACCTTATGCATTAAATGATATTAAAAAAGCGAGGCCTGCAGGCCCTCGTAAACTTGACTCGATACCTGATGCAGATTTAATTAATAAATTCCACGGCGCTTGGACAGGCAGATCTGTTGGATGTGCGCTTGGAAAACCAGTTGAAGGTATGGGTATAAGAGGTCAAAAAGGCTTAATTGGTAGAGCCGCGATTAAACAATACCTCGAAAATAGAAACCAATGGCCACTCGACTACTATTTCAGTGGTAAAGATGTTGATGATGGATTTGTAGTTTATTGTCCAAATTCACAACGCGAAAATATTTCGTTTATGGAGCCGGACGACGATATTCACTACACTTTAATTGCACTGGCAATTNTAGAAAAATATGGGGCTGAATTTACTTGGCGTCATGTGGCACATACATGGAATAATTGTCTTCCCTACAATGTTATATGNACTGCTGAATCNCAAGCNATTCTGAATTACAACAATGCNACNCCAAGAAGCACAGTTTCGGACTGGGTAACACCGGAATACACGAGTTCAAATCGAAATCCTTATCGGGAGTGGATTGGAGCGCAAATAAGAGCTGATGGCTGGGGNTANGGATGNGCGGGTAATCCTGAGTTAGCTGCTGAATTNGCATATAGAGATGCTTGTTGGACNCACAGAGCTAACGGNATTTATGGNGAGATGATGTTTGCAGCAATTATTGCNGCNGCTTTCAGTGTNGATGATCCNNTCGATTTAATTAANATTGGATTATCTGAAATACCAGAAAATTGTAAATTAGCTGAAGCATCTCGTAGAGCCTTAAGTGAAATGGATCAGACAAAAGATTTCTATAAATATATGGATTGGGTAGAAGCAGAATTTGGAGAGCTTAGTGGTGTGCATACAGTTAATAATGCTCTTGTCGTCATAGGAGCTTTGTTTTATGGAAAATCTGATTTCCACCAATCTGTCTGCTATGCGATTGAGGGCGGTTGGGATACCGATTGCAATGGCGCTACGTGTGGTTCTATTTTGGGAGCTATTCATGGACGGTCCAACATGAGCTCGAGTTTGATCCCACCGCTCAACGATACAATAAAGCCAAGCGTAATAGGGTTCCAAGAAATAACAATGGAGCGTCTTGCTCANAGAACATATGANGTATTCAAGAGTATTAAAGATTCGTGAATTAACAACTAAAATCTATTTTATTATGTTGTTGAGAAATCACATTGGACAAAAGAAAAACTTGGTNTCAGATAGCCAAAAACCAAAAACTGTACGAGATTTTTTTCATAAGACAGCTTCTGATATTTCTATCTCTTTTCTCTTGTTTTTTTCGACAATACCGATCTCCCTAGCAACGGACTCTTACCCTAATAATCTTTATTGGGGCGACACTCACGTACATACTTATCTCTCTTCAGATGCCTTTTCAACGGGGACTCGCATAACTTTAGATCAAGCATATCGCTTTGCAAAGGGCGAGCGGGTTAGAGCAAGTGGTGGTCAGTATGCCTCTTTGAGGAGGCCGCTAGATTTTTTGATGATAGCAGACCATGCTGAGGACATGGGAGCTTTTGCTGCTTTATCCAAAGGTGAAAAAGTCATTAAAGATAAGAATAAGTTGGCAGAACTCATTAAGAATTTAGTGAGTCTTCCNACNGCNAAAGACATAGTAAATTCGAAAACGGAAGATGAGTTTATTGNGCTGCAAAATAAGCTTATTTTTGCTAAAGGNCTTAAACAGACTAAGTTTAATTTAGATCAAAGCTTTAGAAGAAAAGTATGGNATGAGGTGGTTGATGAGGCAGAGAGGCATTATGAGCCAGGTAAATTCACCACCTTTGTGGGTTATGAATTTAGTGCTAATAATAATGGGATGACACACAGAAATATTTTNTTTTTGGGCAGTCCAGATCAGACAAAATCAATACTTCCATTTTCCGCATATAATAGTAATGATCCAAACGATTTGTGGGATTTCATGGCTCAATACAAAAGTGAGTCGGGCGGTGATGTTATCTCTATCCCACATAATAGCAATTTAAGTCGAGGTCAAATGTTTAAGAGTGAAACATTTGATGGAGACCAATTATCTTACAGTTATTTAAAAACTCGAGCNNAGTTTGAGCCAGTAATAGAGGTNACTCAATATAAGGGAGATAGCGAGACTCACCCTTTGATTTCTCCTTTAGACGATTATGCAGATTTTGAGCGTGCTTGGTATGATTCTTTGATAGGTTCGAGTGATGAGTCGATTTCTACAAAAAAAGAAAACGCAAAGAATTCATATGCTCGGTCAATCCTTAAAAACGGGCTAAGATTAAAAAGTCAATTTGGGATAAATCCTTTTAAGGTTGGATTAATTGGTTCAACAGATACTCATACTGGACTTGCCACTGCAGAAGAAGATAATTTTTGGGGAACTCTTGCTTNCGAGGAGCCAAGTCCTTACAGGACCAGAGGATATACGTTAAATTCTGGTTCAGCAGGTTACGCAGCCGTCTGGGCTGATAGCAATACGCGAGAGGCAATATTTTCCGCTATAAAACGAAAAGAAGTTTACGCGACAACTGGAACAAGAATTACTTTGAGGTTTTTCGCGGGATGGGATTTTCAAGCATCGGACATGGATAAATCGAATTTAGTAGAATTAGCATATAAAAAAGGCGTGCCAATGGGCGGTGAAATTTCTAGATCTCAGAAACGAAAAACACTCTCTTTTGTAGTTACAGCGTCAAAAGATCCCATAGAGGCAAATTTAGAAAAAATTCAAATTATAAAAGGCTGGCAGGACAAAGACGGGATCTTGCAAGAGAAAATTTTTGATGTTGCAGTCTCACCTCGCATAAAAAAGTGTGTCAAAACTGATCAAAAAAATTGCTCTCTAGCGTCTTCTCAAGCTGGAAGTTATTCAAACAAAGATGGTAGCGAATCACTGCAAGCATTTTGGGAGGACCCAGATTTTGATGCCGATGAGTATTCTTTCTATTATGTGAGGGTTTTACAGATCCCCACTCCTCGATGGACTACTTATGATGCAGCTTTGTTCAACAAGGATTATCCAGTAAATCAACTTGTGAATGAGAGAGCATATTCATCACCGATTTGGTACAGCCCATAGCATTCTCAAATTAACAAGAGGCCCAAAGTTTTTGGTGAAGGGCATCAACATGTTGAGAAATCTTAAAATCGTTATTTATTATTAAACAATCTTCTTCTTTCCCATTGTAAACTGGCCAAGACTCGATGCTTTTTACCGATGGTTCTCCAAACTTCATAAATGAGGCGATTGTTGTGGACCAATCTCTCGCAACATTCCTCACATTTTTATCATTTCGATCATGGAATTCTCTCGCGTGAGACTTCGGATTATCGAATGTGTTAAACATATAAGCCATTTCGGCAGCATGAGTTGCTCCATAATTTTTATATTGTGGAAGATTAGCAGCTTTATCAAACCGATAGAGCCAAACACCAATGCCTGCTTCTGCCGTTATTCTTGCAGTCTCAGTTACTGTTCTTCTGAACATATCTGTCCAAATCAACTCATGAAATTTTCCTGGCGATACATCTGGGTATTGGGCCTTTAGTGCTGTNAAGTAAGGATCTGGATCTCCTCCACAAAGCATTTCGCGCGCAAGCCCAGAATTCCAAAGTTCATAATGAGGTTGATCTTGATCTTTTCCTTCAGTATATAAAGTTCCTTCCCTAGAATTGCTGCCAATTATGAGTGGAACTCCATTTTTACTTCGGCTTTTAATCGCTTGAAATGTCGATTCTTTAATTACTTCACCATCAACATGAGGGCCAAAACCAAGTTCTAAATTGCAGATATCTACTGGTGACATTGCAAGCATTGGAGTCAAGTAATCATCGGTATTAATATTTAAAGCTAATCGAATCTTTTGGGTTGGATCCTCTAAATCTCGGTATGCACACGTTGGACTGCACGCTATGGCTTTTTGATAGAGTGAGTTTGCTGAGGGACATCCAAGAAGACTCAATACCATTGTCCCGCCAGATGACTCACCAGAAATCGTTACGTTACTCGGATCTCCGGAGTACTCCTCGATGTTATCTTGAATCCATTGAAGTGCAAGAATAGCATCCCTTATGCCATTTGATGCCGAACCTGCATATTCAGATCCAAAACGTGAAAAGTCGACGAATCCAAAAACACCTAATCTAAAATTAAGTGTCACTACAACCACTTGTTGCTGCTCTGCTAAAACTGAACCATCAAATTCATTTGCAGATCCATTTTTAAGTGCACCACCATGCATCCATACAAGCACTGGTGCTAACTTGGATATGTTCTTTGGGGTATATATATTCATGAACAAACAATCTTCGCTTACTTGCCCTGGAATTTTCCTGCCATCCGCATCCACCATTTTTAACTGCATAGCTCGATTGGGGAANGATGTCGCGTCAAATGTATTTTTCCAACTACCCGATGCAATTGATGGCTTGAATCTCTGGTCATTAGTGGGTGGTTCTCCATACCTTATCCCCAAAAATGTTTGAATATTGTTTTCATCGATACCAATTATTTTTCCNAAGCGAGTTTGCGTCATTGAAATGATTCCAATTAGTTAGAATGAAATATGGGTTAATTTAATCATTTTTTTCTAACAGGTTAAATTGTGGGGGATTAATTTGTTGTAAAAGTTGTAAATTTATAATGAAAGGGCAATTATAAGTATTAAATAACCACATCGTAAAAAAGAGCAGATAGATGATCGAATTGGGAATTTTAGCTGATGATTTAACAGGTGGNATGATGGCTGCAAGCCTCCTGGAGAGAGAAGGTGTTAACTGTCCGCTGGTAACCTCAGTAGAGGAACTTGAATCGGTGGCAAATTCAAATGCGACCGCAGTTGTGGTTGCTAGGAAAATCCGATTGATTCCAGCTGAGGAGGCTAGGAAAGAAGCTATTAAGACTGTCCAAGCTCTCAAGTCAATTGGATGCAAAAGATTTTATTACAAATATTGCGCAACTTTTGATTCGACTCCTCAGGGAAACATTGGCCCAATTGCTGAAGCGATGATGGAGGAATTGAATGCATCACAAACTATTTTTTGTCCAGCGTTTCCAGAGTACACAGTAACAATTTTTCAAGGAAGGATGTTTTTAGGAAACACACTTTTGGGAGAATCTTTCAAAAAAAATGATCCTGTTACCCCAATGACGAATTCGAATTTAGTTGAGGTGTTAGCCTCACAAACAAATCAAAAAGTGGGGCTTATTCCGCATTCCTTGCTGCTAAAAGGCGCAAAGAACACAGAGACTCATCTAAATGAACTGAAATCAACTCGTTTTTTTATAGCGGACGCAGCAGATGATATTGACCTTGAGAGGATTGCGGAGCTTACAATAAATTGGCCACTGACAACGGGTGCTGATGCGCTGCCTATCTTTTTAGCCAGAGCATGGCAGAATCACGGTAACGCCCCAGAGAGACAAACGAAGAGATTACTCTCACCAAGTCCTGGTGGCGAGGCTTTTATAGCAGGCAGTTGCGCAGGAGCAACACTACGTCAAGTGGAGTTCTTTGAGAAGATACATCNCGTATTTCGAATTGATTTGATAGAGGCTAAAGATGACCCGCAATATGTCAGTAAAATAATTACTTGGGCGAAACAAGAATTGGGCAATGGACCTGTGGCCGTATCCTCATCTGCTGATTTGGATGAGCTCTCGAGAACCCAAAAAGCATTAGGCGTGGATGGTGCAGCAAATTTGGCTGATAAAATACTTGGCGAAGTTGCGGTTAAACTCTTTGATTTAGGAGTCAGGAAATTTGTGGTGGCTGGGGGAGAGACTTCTGGACAAGTTATGAACTCTCTGAAAATAAAAAAAGTTGAAGTCTCTTCATTTGATGAGTTGAGCGGCGGTTACTGTCACCAGATGAACCCAACCCCAACCTCCTTTGTCTTAAAGGCTGGTGCGATTGGGAAAGAAGATTTTTTCTTCGACGCTATTAAGAGAATGCGTCAAGCAGAAACAGAGCATTAACCAGAATCGATATTAAATTGGGTGATCTCTTTGATTTTGAAATTGTAATACTTATCACCATATGATTTAGTTAAGAAAATTTTTTGAGCGTGATCATGTTTTCATTTGATGGTTATAAAGCAATAGATTTGAGCCCTAGGGTCTCTCCTAGAATCAATCGATTTGATGGCAGCATCGAAGAGGGATGCACTGATCCCTATGGAAAGCATTGGGTGATGTGGGAAGGACGTTTCCCGATGGATAATTCCTTGTTTACGATGTATGCCGCTCCTAATGATATTAATCTCTATGATGGTCGACAACATGATGACATTTTGGGTCAGGAGAGAATGACGACACATAATGGGTCTCACATTCAAGGAGGGAAGGGCCACATTAGCCATTGGAAAGGTGTTCCGACCGACATGAAAGGTCTTTGGGAATTACCTTTAGATACATTTATAGGTGAGGCGGCTGTATGTAATTTAGATCACCTTAAGCCAGTTGAAGTAATTGATAAATCAGACTACCCAAAAGAATATACCAAAAGAAAATTCTTCCAGCTCACTGCTGATCCGGGTGATATAAGAGGTCAGGAAATACTCCCAGATCATCTTGATAATATTCAAAAAGGCGATATTGTTTTGATGACAAGCCCATTTGAGGGGTTAGAGCAGCCATGGCTATCTTCTCGAACTGTCGACTGGTTGATAAAAGATCGCGCAATAAAAATGATTGGCTTTGGATATCCTGGTATTGAGTGGCAATATGATCTCAAAGTTGCTGCGCCAAACAATTCTCCAATTCGCCGCATGTTTCTGGGTNCAAATATTCCTATTGCNCATCCACTTGTNAATATTGAAACACTCTCCTCAGATCGGGTCTTCTATTACGGAATGCCATTAAATGTGCCTAAATTGGAAGCGAGTTTCGTAAGAGCAGTCGCGTTTGAACCTCAGAACGAAGAGGGCGATTTATGATTGACTTGAAAGGTAAAAAGATTATTGATTTAACAGTGGAGCTTATTGCGAGAGTAACGAGAATTGATGGATCTGTGGAGGAAGGCACGACTGATCAATATGGCCATGGTTGGTTAAGTGAAGAGACGATTAATGAGCAAGATGGNACAATGGAGCATCTTGTAGGAGCTAATCAGGGGACCGTTGCCGATTGGCCGATCGGTGCGCTTAGTGGCCATATGGGCTCTCACATTCAACTGGGTGTGAGGCACAATGATAATTGGACAGAACTTCCAAAGGGTATGAAAGGCATCTGGGAAGTCCCGCTAGACTCCTACTATGGTGAAGCTTGTGTGTGTAATTTGGATCACTTAAAGGGTGAGTCTATTTTGCCAGAGCACCTTGAGAACGTGCGTGAGGGCGATATTGTAATTCTTGGTAGTTGCTGGAGTGGCGAGGACCAGCCTACACTGGTTGGAGAGACAGCACGTTGGCTAGCTGAGGAAAAGAAAATAAAGATGTTGGCGGCAGGGGGAGGCCCTGGAATAAACTGGGAAACTGATTGGGATGCACCTGAACCGAACAATAGTCCAACGCATCGAGCAATGACCGGAAACAATATTCCAATACTTTATCCGTTATCGAATATTGATAAGCTTTCTAAGGAGCGTGTCTTCTTAATTAGTCTACCGCTAAACGTAGAGAGAATGGAGGGTACGTGGGTTAGGATCATTGCTATAGAGTGATATTGGGACCTATTGCCATCAGGTTGTATTAGATGTTTTAATAGAGAAGTAGGGATTTGTATGCCATTACAGACGCAGTAGTAATTGCGCGAAGGCAACAATAAGTAGTAAAACTTAAATACGAAGGGGATAAAAATGAAGAAGACAGCTATTGCAAGTGCAATTGCCATTGCGACTATGNTACCGATGTCATCGGTTGTTATGAGTCAGAGTGATGAGAGCATGGAAGTAGAAGAAATTATTGTTAGTGTTTCACGGCGTGATGTCGCGGTAATGGACTTATCACAATCTGTTCAAGCGATTCCAGAAGAAGTGCTAGCTCAACCTGCATTTAACGATGTAAGGGATGTTTATAACAGAATCCCAGGTGCCACAGCTGGAATTACNCAGGGTCAAAAAGCGCCGATTGCTGAGGGTATTCAGATGCGTGGCAGTGGCGTAACTCAGACCAATGCNGGTGGTGGAGCAATGCCCGTTGGCTATTATATCGATGATGTACCGTTTCTTGATGTAGGTGCACTAAGCCCACCACCGTTAAGTACGTTTGACTTGTCAAGGATCGAGGTAATAAGAGGACCGCAGGGAACGAGCTATGGTCAGGATTCTTCTGCAGGTAGTGTCATTATGCGGACTAATGGTGTGGATCTAGAGAATGCGGGCTATAAGGTAAAGCTTGGCACAATGACTTATGGGAAGGGCAATGGTTACGGAAGCACGATGGGCGCTATAGTAAATGTGCCATTAATAGCTGATAAATTAGGCGTTCGCATTTCTTATTTAACTGAGGAAGATCCTGGTTATGGAATAGTTGTTGGTCGTCCCGAGGTTGATAATCCACTAGAGGAGAACAAAGATACATTCAGAGCCAAAGTGACTTGGTTGCCGACAGATAACTCCGAGGTAACATACACGCACTCAAGTTGGAGCACAGCTTACGGCTTCCTTCCAGGCACCAATCTCGTAGGTGTTTCCAATGGTAGAATGGAGCTAGGACCTGCCACTTGGGCCTTTGCGCTTGAAGTTTTTCCAGATGGACTTCTTAAGAATAATATTGATGTTGAATGGGATACGCTAGTAGTTAAGTATGATCTTGGTTTTGCTGAGATGACTTATTCTGGTGGTGCTGTGAAATCAACAGATCGCGATTATAACGCCGATGACTTTACATATGGTGTAACGTCAATTACGAAGCTACCTTCTGATACAGACACTCATGAGATAAGATTAGTGTCTCAGGGAGACGGTGCTTTAAGTTGGGTCGCGGGTATGATGACTGTAGACGCAACCACCAATTCAGATCTTTATTACAACTATCAAACCTACGGTGAATATTCGTCTATTGGTGCTATCCATCAGGAGCAGGACTCGATGTATGGTGAGCTAACCTATGCAATGAGCGATACTTTGACTGTGTTTGGTGGTTTAAGACAACATGAAGAGACGCGAGTAGAGGCGACTCAAGAGGCTTTGAGAAATCCTGGAGACCCAGCTACTGGACCTTATACAGGTTATATGTTTACGGATGACTCTGTCACATATGAATTTGATAATACCAGTTATCGGGTGGGTGTAGAGTGGAGACCTGATGATTCGTCGCTATATTATGTATCTCGATCCTCAGCGGCTCGTATGCCAATTCCAACAAGTGCTGCGACTCTCGCGATTCTAGCGTCTGAGGGTATTCCAAATTTGAGTTCAACGGATGCCTCAGAATTAATCAGTACAGAAATAGGTGCCAAATTGTCGCTTATGGATGATACGTTAGACATGGAGGTTGTTTATGCGTTGAGTGAGTGGACAGATATTCCTATGTGGTCAGGTTATGGAACAGCTAGTGGTCCATTGAGCATGGCTGTGGGAGGTACTGATGCTGATGTAACAAGTTTTGAAATACAACTTGATTATGATATCAGCGAGACGCTTAGCCTTGTTTATGCCGGTGCAATTACGGATTCTGAGGTGGCAGCTATTCCTGATCAGGCTGTAGTGTCGAGTTTCCCAGCAGCAATTCAAGTGGGTGGTGAGCTGTCCGGTTATTCCCCAACGACGCACTCAATTACCCTTGATTACAGTGATGATATGGACAATGGATGGGAAGCATATGGATCTGTAGATTACGCATACAGAGACAAAATGAATGGATTTAGCTCTGTTGTCACTGCGGATGCATACATAGAAGCCGCATCAGACTACAAGTTGTTGAATCTTGCAATGGGTATGAGAAAGGAAAATTGGGATCTTAATTTGTCGATAACTAATGCGGCGAATTTTGACGGACAGTACACTCCTGATTTATTCCCAAGCTCTCCGAACGATACGCTCATAATGTTCCCAAGAGCGATTCACTTCCAAGTAACATACGACATGCTATAAGGAAGAGTTAAAACTAAAAAGGGCCGGTATACCGGCCCTTTTTTTATATCATTTAAAATTATTATTCATCTTCGTGAATTATTACTGTACCTGCGTCGCCATCGATTGTGATTGTTTGACCATGCTTAATTCTCACGGTTCCATTTCCAACACCAAGTACTGCGGGAATCCCATATTCTCTGGCAACGATGGACCCATGAGCCAGAATACTTCCGATATCTGTAACAAGTCCAACTGCATGTGCAAAAAGCTGAGTCCATGCTGGTGTCGTCAACGGACTGACTAAAATAGTGCCAGGTTCCATTTTGTCGAATTCGGATGGCCCAGTTACTACACTTGCTTTCGCAGTTATAACGCCAGAACTCACAGGAAAGCCAAGCATTTCATTGCTATTTTCGTCATTTTTTCTTTGTGTCTCTTTAAATGATATTCCATCGACCTTGCTGGCATAGCTGGGAAGTGTTCCAGGAGGATGGTGGCGCTTGCATGCCTCTCTATGATTAATTCTCTCTGCAACTATCGATAAATATTTCTCCATTGGTTTACCAGATTCAAGCGCGGCAATACATTCTTCAATTTCATCACTCTTAAGAAAAAAGATATCGTGATTTCCAGTTAAGATTCCAGCATCAACAAGCCTTTGATTTAGTTCAAATGCCATCGGACGTAATATCGACCATGTGTAACCGAAGTAGAAGGCTACCTCTTCTCTTATATAGTTAAATTTGCGAGAGAGCCATAACCTAAATCTAAATTGCCAATATTCAAGCCCAGATAAAAGTTCACTGACTTCCTCAAATTTCTCTTTTCTTATTTTTGCAGTTTTTGTTTTTTGATTATCCGGATGATAGTTTTTATCTCGAACCATTGCTTTTAATGACGCAAATAAACCAGACGGGTCCTCTTTTTGAGTCGGCTCAATAAAGTCCAAGCTATATCCCTGATGACCATATAATCTTAAATAGCTATCAAGTGCTTTGTTAACCTCTCCCGCATCCTTATGTTTTTGAAGTGCAGCCATTAAAAATGGCGCAGGAACTGTAAGTACTAGATATTTTAACTCATCACTCTTTCGTACCAATTTAGCAATCTCAAAGAGGTCACCATTTGCTTGCATGCTTTTCGAGTCTATCCCTGATAGAAACTGGCCACTAGTAAAATTATGATCAGGTAATGTTAATTTAAGGAAAGTATTCAGTTGATCATCTGTTGATTTAGCCACACCAAA
>PALW01000027.1 GCA_002710745.1 Porticoccaceae bacterium | reverse complement strand
ACGGCGCTGACGAAGAGGCTCTGACAGCAGATTTCTTCTCTCCATCGACTGAAGAATTTTTTAGTCAACAAATTGATATGTTTTTGGATAAGCTGCTTTTACCTTTCAGTTATATGTCTAATCAATCATATGCAAAGGTAAAATTGGTAATAGATAATATCGATCGATATGCCGATTACAAGAGCGTCACTTCAAGAATTGAGGACTTGGATATTGTCCGATCAGTCGATCTTAGTTCGGTTGCTTCGGGCAAGTTAGAGTTGGTCGTGGAAACTAATGTAAGTGTAAAATTTCTCAGTAGAGATTTGAATGGACTTGCATTCCTGAGTGAAAGAACAGATATCTCTTCAAATGAGAGCAGTATTGCTTTTGATTGGATTAATTAAATGAGTAATGCGAGTCAGTTGGCGCTAAACGTTCGCCTTAATATCCATTCAACCTTTGAGAACTTTTTTTGCGCTGATCTAAAATCACATAAAATTGGATTAAAAGCTCTAAAGCAAAATCGGGAAAAGTTTATCTATCTTTTTGGTTCCAGTGGTTCAGGTGTATCTCATTTGCTTCAGGCTGTTTGTAATGATTCTAACTATAAGGGTGAGCGGTCGGTTTATATTCCTCTTTCTGAAGTTTCGAAGGAGGATCCAGCGAGGGTTTTTGATGGTTTAGATCAATTTGATTCTATTTGCCTTGATGATCTCGACGCAGTTATTCAGAGAGATAATTGGCAAATGCAAATTTTTAATTTATTCAATAGAGTAAAACTTCATGAACACCGATTGGTGATGGGATCGCACAAAAATATCGTTGATTTTAATTTAACCTTTTTAGATCTTGAGTCCCGATTTAAGTCATCTTTAAGGATTTGTCTCGCAAGTCTAGACGACACTCAACTTATGGAACTTTTTTGTCATCAAGCAAATTTAAAAGGGATGAGGATTTCTTCCGGTGTCCCGGAATTTATATTAAATCGAGTGGAGAGAAAAACACACAAGATAATGAGTATATTGAATATATTGGATGAGCGATCGTTAGAGAAAACTAAAATTTTAACTATTCCCTTTGTTAAGGAAGTCTTAAAACTTTAGATAATTTTATTGTCTGTTAAATGAGCTAGGCAATCTGGAGATCTAGTCCATTGTTTCACATAGTGTGCAGAATAAATATTCACCATTTGGATCATTTAGTTGATGCAGCATTGACATATTTTTCTTGATTGAGGATTGGACATTTCTCAAGGTAAGACTATTGAAATTGACGATTTTTTGATTCGAAAAAAATGATTGCATCTTTGTATTCAACTCGGCAAATACCATCTCCAGTGGCGTAAGTGTTTTCCTGAAATATTTTACCTGATAATCATCTAGACCCGCCATATTTGCAGCTTCTTCAATGGCTTGTGATAAACCACCTAAATGATCAACAAGACCATTGTTTACAGCTTGCGTCCCAGTCCATATTTTCCCTTCGGCTATAGTTCGAGTGGCGGACTGATCAAGATTCCTTCCATTTGATACTAGTTCGATAAACTTCTCATATATATTATCCACACCTGATTGAAAAAGTCTCTTGCTTCTATCAGTCATAGGACGATCAATTTGATACATGCCGGATATATCAGAGGTTCCTACCCCATCTGAATAAATCCCCACGTTTGCAAGTGACTCATCAATAGTAGGTATCATACCCCAGACGCCAATCGATCCCGTGATTGTTGCGGGCATCGCAAATATTTTGTCGGCATCAGCTGAAATCCAATATCCTCCAGAGGCAGCAACACTGCTCATGGAGATGATGACAGGCACATCCGTTTTCCTGAAAGACATGATAGACTCACGAATGATTTCAGATGCAAAAGCGCTTCCGCCGCCGCTATCAATGCGAAGTACAACTGCTTCTAAATTCTCGTCGTCTTTGATATCTGCAAACATTTTAGCGAGCGTATCCCCGCCAATACTGCCCTCTGGTTGGCTACCGTCCATAATCGTTCCACTAGCGACAATAACGCCGATTTTATTTCCTGCATCGCCCGAGACTCTCTCTAATGCACGTCGATTTTCCAGATATGCTATTGCATCTATTTTGTCAAATTCATCATTTTCACTGTCAATTTTTCTGCTAAGGTATTCAGCAGTTTCTGGTCTTGTAAACAAGTGATCAACTAGCTTCATATCCAAAGCTAGTTTTCCAGAGTCCCCCTTAAATTCGCTGAGATATGTGTCCAAATTATTAGCATAATCAGTGACAGTCCCAGGATCTAAACTTCTTAGGCTCTCAATTTTTTTTGAATACTGATTCCAGAGAATATTCAACAAATCTCTAGTCTCTTGTTTAACTTGGCTTGACATAGCATTGCCCATGAAAGGCTCTACCGCGCTTTTGTAGTCGCCAACTCTAAAAACATTGACCTTTACCTTTAATTTGCTCAATGCATCTTTAAAATAACTTCTATATGAACTTAGGCCAGTAATCTCCGCTCCTCCTAAAGGGTGCATCAAGATCTCATTGGCATGGGCAGCCAGGTAATATTGACTTTGAGAGAAGCTGTCGCCGACAGCTATTACAGGTTTTTTCTCTCTAAATTTATCGATTGCATATCCAATTTCTTGAAGTTTACTAAGTCCTGCATTGCCTAAATTACTGGTATCAATGATTAAGTGGGTAATTCTTCTGTCTTCAGTTGCATAATCAATGGCATCAGTCACATCTCTTACTAAGGTTTCACCATTAATTTGATTACCTTGATTAAGAAGTTGACTCAAAGGATCAACGTATGTCTTTTGGTCTACCAAAGAGCCAATCGGCGCAAATATCAATGCTCCTGACTGAGGTATGACTTGTCTATCTTTTGCAAAAGATCCAGCAAGAATCGATACAAAGAAAATTAAAATAACTAAACTAATTGTATGTCTTACAAATGTTAAAAACTTTCCAATAAATGAAAAGATTCGTTTAAAGAAACCTGTTTTTTTTTCTGTCATGAGTACTTACTTAACTGAGTCCATTCTTTTGTCTGATTCTTGCATTGACACATGCAAAAATAAATAAGCAAATGCACAGNGCTAGCTCTATGTTATCAAACATCTGTGAATTATTACCACTGAGTTTGTAAACTGAGATAGTAAAATAAAGGAGTAGCACAAAACATAACCATATTAATGTTCTTATTTTATTTCGAATAATGCCTACAACAAAAATCAAAAGTGGGGCCAAAGTAAGGAAATATATAACCGTCGGTGCACTTTGGATCCATAAATTAATCGTAAGGGCTAGAGATAGCATCCAGTAAGTAGACTGGGTTAACATCTTCAGAATGCTTACTTTTTGTTCAAGTTCCATGTATTACGATCCTATTTTTTGAGGTTATGTAAATTGCGTGATAATAATGCGATCCTTTTGCCATGGGCTCTGCATATTTTTTTTTCCTCTTCACTTAAATTTGGCCCCTCAACATGCGAGGAGCCATAAGGCGATCCTCCTGTTTTAGTTCTAGAAAGCGCGGCCTCAGTATATGGAATCCCACATATGATCATGCCGTGATGAAGAAGGGGTAACATCATTGACAAGAGAGTAGATTCTTGTCCTCCATGGAGGCTAGATGATGATGTAAAAACTCCTGCGGGTTTGTCGACAAGTGAACCCTCGATCCAGGTACTTGACGAAGACTCAAGAAAATATTTAAGCGACGCAGACATAGTTCCAAATCGAGTGGGGCTCCCAATCATTAAACCAGAGCAATTTTTCAAATCTTCATTGGTGCAGTANACATACCCATCCTCTGGAATATCAGATTCAGTAGATTCACAAACGGCAGATATTTTAGGTACAGTTCTAATNCGAGCTTCCATCTNAAGAGATTCCACACCTATTGCAACTTGTTCAGCAAGCAANCTTACGTGTCCNCGTGAGCTATAATATAAAATTAGAACATAGCCAAAATCATTCTGTGATTCCATGTGTTATCTCTTTTTAAACACCTAAAGGATGGCCTGTAATTATGCGAGTGAATTAAGATTAAGTACAAACAAAAATCTAAATTGGATTTACTACTGTGAAAAATTGTAATTACAGTAAAAAAGTAATAGTAGAGTTTTCTGGATTTACCTGGCACATGTTATCCTTTACTCATGTAAATATTTTCAGGCTATATTGTGAGAAAGCATTTTGTAAATTTAATGATCGTTTGCCTAATTTTGCTCGGAGGTTGCTCAAAAGAGGGGCATTTCGAATTCGTTGAGGGCGGCTCAGTGAATATAGATAACTCGGGCGTCTTCTTGGTTATTAATTATTGGGCCAAATGGTGTGCACCATGTCGTGAAGAAATTCCTGAACTCAATGCATTACAAGACGAGTATGCAAATAGGGTTATTATCGCTGGTGTAAATTATGATCAACCGACAGATACTGTTTTGGCGGAAGAAAAAAAAAATTTAGGAGTGTTGTTTCCGACGTTTAAAATTGACCCTCGGACTCATTTAGGATTACCTCCGGTTACTGTTCTTCCTGAGACTTTAATTCTGAATTCCGATGGAATATTGTTGCATAGACTCATTGGGCCACAAACAAAAGAGTCAATTTCTGCTTTAATTCCTGAAAAACCGAGTTACTAAAGCGGCAGTCTGCTCACGTTTAAGTTGGATAAGTATCTTTGTGATTTCAATATTTATCAAAAAATAGAGGGCTTAATGATAATAATAATTTGTATAAAAAAATCTTTTCGGTATCTCTTATTTATTTCTTTGTTCATTATATCTGCTAATAATGAAACGCGTGAGTTGAAAAATGTATATTTTGGGGATACGCACCTCCATACTTATTACTCTTTTGATGCTTTTCTCAACAATAATTTCAGTATTGGACCGGACGCTGCATATCGATGGGCAAAAGGTCAGCCGGTAATTCATCCTTTTAATCGCACAAGAGTTCAGATAAACACTCCACTCGATTTTTTGGTGGTTGCTGACCATGCTGAAATGCTCGGTGTTATGAAGTCAATAAGTGATGACACTTTTCTTGGAAACGATTTGGGAATTATTGGAAATTTGAAAAGATGGTATGCGTTTAGGTCGATGAAGCAATCGGTTGATGAAGGAACTGGGTTAGCTTTTTTTAGGCAGTTTGTTCCACAAAATCCTGACTTCGAGGGCCATCCAGACCCAGTAAAACTTCCGGGCAACAATATTTCAGACTTAGCTATATTTGGTGATACCAGGATGACTGTTGAACGCACTTGGCGCGATATTGTTAATAGTGCTGATAAACACAATGAGCCTGAAAAGTTTACAGCATTTATTGGTTGGGAGTGGAGTTCGGTGCCAATGGGCGTAAATCTTCATCGAGTGGTCGTCTCTCCTGATGGAGGAGATATTGCAAAAAGCTATACTCCTTTCGGATCTGATCAAAGTCAGTATCCTCAGGATTTATGGAAATGGTTAGAAAATACGAGTAATAAAACTGGTGCAGAATTTATAGCTATTCCTCACAACTCAAATATCTCAAAGGGTTATATGTTTGACCGTACGACGCTTGAAGGCGATCAAATCACAGCAAGTTATGCTGAAACTCGATTGGCGTGGGAGCCTATTGTTGAAGCGACACAAATAAAGGGCGATAGTGAGACCCATTCAAAACTATCTCCTGACGATGATTTCGCTGATTTCGAGAATTACGAGTATCATATACAAGTCGGCAAGAGTGAATATACGCCCAAAAAAGCGGATTTTATAAGACCTGCATTGAAAGCAGGGTTAGAAATAGAAAAATTGGTAGGGGTAAATCCATATAAGTTTGGATTAATTGGGTCAACAGACTCTCATTCAGGTTTGTCCTCACCAGAGGAGTCTAACTTTCTTGGCAAATTTGCAACCGATTCAACGCCAGAGACAAAACAAAGGCTTGGAGGCCAACTATCCGCTAANGGCTGGGATATGTCAGCNTCGGGCCTNGCGGCTGTTTGGGCAAAGCNTAATACTCGAGAAGAAATATTTGCGGCATTTAAGCGCAGGGAGGTTTATGCCACATCNGGTCCAAGAATAACNCTTCAANTATACGCAGGTTGGTTCTTTCCAGAGGGCGCAGAAGCTTCGAATGATTTCTATAATATCGGATCAGAGTATGGGGTTCCGATGGGAGGAGAGCTAGTTCTCTCGAGTGAGTCTCAAAATTCTATTAGTATTTTGATAAGTGCGACGAAGGATCCCAAGGGTGCAAATCTTGATCGAGTTCAGATTGTTAAAGGTTGGATTGATGAGCAAGGCCATTCATACGAGAAAGTATATAATGTGGCCTGGTCGGGAGATAGAAAGGTCGGCGAAGATGGAAAACTTTCTCCGATTGCTAATACAGTGGATCTCGAATCAGGTAGGTATGAAAATTCGGTTGGAGATGAAAGGTTTACTTTAAAATGGATCGATCCAGATTTTAATGTATCACAAAAATCTTTTTATTATGCCCGAGTGCTCGAAATCCCAACTCCGAGAAATAGCCTTTTTGATAGTATCGCTTTACAGTTGAACAATCCTCCCAGAGGCGCAAAAACTATTCAAGAGAGAGCTTATTCGTCACCAATTTGGTATCATCCAAATTAATTAATGTTTTGACTTAAAATATTGATATATGAGAGTTGTCTCAAGTAAAGTCTTCCTCGGGTTCATCTGTCTCATAACGAGCATTCCTAATTTTTCTGAAGAAATGAAACTATACTTTGGAGACACGCACCTTCATACGGCCTATTCTTTCGACGCATTTTTGAATGATAACGACTCTGCATACCCCGATACAGCATATCGTTGGGCTAGGGGGCTTCCTGTGATTCATCCCTACACTCGCACTCGCGTGCAAATAGAGACGCCTCTTGATTTCTTGGTAGTCTCGGATCATGCAGAGTACCTCGGCGTCATTACAGAGCTGTCAAAAGATAGAAATCAATTAGTCGATCTTGGATTTTTTAGGAATTTAGTGAGAGATGTTCAAATTTGGGTTGCCTTGTTTATGATTGATATTGGCAGAGCAGAAGATGTATTTAACTATGCTTTGCCTGAACCAGCATCTGGAGATGGACATGATTTAGTCGCTGATCCGAACGGGGCGATAGCACCGGTTCCATATGGAGATGTAACAAACATCAAAACAAAGGTATGGGAAGACATCGTAAAATCAGCTGAGGAGCATAACATTCCGGGAACATTCTCTAGTTTTGTAGGGTGGGAGTGGACTTCAACGCCGACTGGTGCGAATTTACACCGTGTCATTATATCTCCTGATGGTGCAGAGAAAGCATTGAAGTATTTGCCGTATGGGTCTGATATTAGCCAATATCCCAGAGATTTGTGGAACTGGTTGGAGGCAACGAGTAAAAAGTTTAACACTAGATTCTTGGCAATTCCGCATAATTCAAATCTCTCTAAAGGCTACATGTTTGACGAATATACTCTTGAGGGAGAACCTTTTAATGCGAGTTATGCAAGTATGCGCGCTAAATGGGAGCCAATTGTAGAGGTGACGCAGGTAAAAGGGGATAGTGAGTCGTTACCAAACATTCAGACAGATGAATTTTCAAATTTTGAAACATATATACATTATCTTCAATCATACACTTCTGAATATACTCCAAAGAAAGGTGACTACATCCGATCTGCGTTAAAACTAGGATTAAAATTTAACGAGACGATAGGTGTAAATCCCTATAAATTTGGACTAATAGGTTCAACTGACTCTCATACAAGTTTGGCCTCAGCTGAAGAAAAAAATTTTTGGGGCAAATACTCTAATGACTCGACACCAGAGATTAAAGATCAAGCGATTATTGGCGACGCCAATAATTCGGGTTGGTCTATGTCTGCTGGCGGGCTTGCTGGAGTTTGGGCGAAAGAAAACAATAGAGAAGAAATTTATGCAGCATTTAAAAGGAAAGAGGTTTTCGCAACCACTGGACCAAGAATTAGACTACAGATATTCGGCGGATGGGATTTTACTGGGATTAACTTGCAAAATTATCAAGATATCGGATATGAAAGAGGTGTACCGATGGGTGGTGATCTTTATCAAACTACTTCGGATGCCGGGCCCAGTTTTGCAATAAGGGTCACTAAAGATCCAGTTGGAGCAAACTTAGATCGTGTTCAGATCATAAAAGGTTGGATTGATATGGAAGGAGTAACTCACGAGAAAATATTTGATGTGGCATGGTCAGATGAAAGAGTTAAAGACGAGAATGGCAACCTTGAATTAGTGGGTAACACTGTCAATTTAAACACTGGGACTCATGAAAATAGCATTGGAGNCACGGACTTCTTTGCTCTTTGGCGAGATCCACAATTCAAAAAGAGTGAGAGAGCCTTTTACTANTTGAGAGCACTTGAGATTCCAACTGCNAGACACTCCCTTCTCGATGCCTTAGCTCTTCAGAGTGACGATAAAAAAATGAAGCCATTTACGATTCAAGAGAGAGCATATAGCTCTCCGATTTGGTACAACCCCTAATTATTGTCATGAAAAATTTTATTTTAAAGATTTTTCGAGAACCAATTGTTCAGTTCGGACTGTTTGCTTCTTTGTTACTTTATGTTGATATAAACCGCAATCCTGATGACTATAAAAATTCTAATTATCAAATAATGATTGATGACAATGTATTAATAAATTTTATGCAGCAGCAAGCAAAGATCTTTAATCCGGACGAGGCCATTAATATTTACAAAAACCTTGCAGAACTCGAGAGGGAAAAATTAATGACTAATTTTTTTCATCAAGAGGCGCTTTACAGAGAAGCTTTGATAAACAACTTTGATAAAAATGATCCTATTATTAAGAGAAGGTTAGTTCAGAAGATTGATTATTTGTCTCAAGGTTTCTATGACGAAGTTTCTCCAATCAGTCGGCAGGATCTGGAAAACTATTTTGAGAAGAACAAGGAGAATTATAGGAAACCAGCTTTGATCACGTTCACTCATGTCTTCTTAAAAGATAAGAATAAGGTCGATGACACGACGCGTCAGCGTGCTGAAGCATTGGTGGAGACTTTAAATGAAAAAGTCGTCTTGTTCGAGGAATCTGGTTTATATGGTGAACGCTTTTTATATAANCGAAATTACGTTAATCGAGAAGCTTCTGAGATTGAGAGNCATTTTGGGGAGCAATTTAAAAATGCAGTGTTCGCATATTCGAGCTCAAAGCTCGAAAAGTCTGATTGGGTCGGACCCATTCAATCTGATTATGGCTGGCATCTAGTTTTAATAACTCAAATCTCTGATAGTTACACGCCAACGCTCAACTCAGTCGAGGCCGATATAAGGGGTGATTTATATCGTGAAAAACAATTCGCAAGCAAGATGAGGAGGTTAAACAAAGTAAAGGCCAAGTATGAGCTCATCGATCAAACAGATAGTTATGATTAAAAGCATAATTGTTTTTTTGCTTTTACTAGCACCCGTGAGTCTTTCTGATGAGGCGCGTCCCGTTTATATCGAAATAACGGAAAATAGTGAAACGAAGATTGGGGTTAAATGGAAGTTGCCGCCGGTTATGANTCCATCTGATGAGCCATTGATTTACATTAAAAGCGATAGTTGTGCANAGGATGGAANTACATNAGGAACTCGGCTTCTTGGGAGTTCTGAATACACTTGCAAGCCAGCACTGCAAAATTTTCTGATAAAAATTGATTATCCGAGAGCGAACCCAGCCCTCACATCATTGGTCGTCTATAAAGAAATTGGTGGTTCTGTGGAACAGATTTTTTCCGGTCCAGAGAAAACAGAGATTCAATTAGGCTCAGGAAAATCATTTTATGAAATCGCTAAGCAATATATTTTGGCAGGTATCGAACATATTCTGATTGGGTATGATCATCTGCTTTTTGTGCTGTGTCTAATTTTAATTTCGAGAAATATTCGGGCACTAATATTCGCAGTAACTGGATTTACAATAGCGCATTCAATCACGCTCAGTTTGGCGACCATGAACTTGGTAAAAGTTCGAACAGAGTTAATCGAGTTACTGATTGCGCTTAGCATTGTTCTCCTTGCGCGTGAGATCATCTTTGCCAGAAAAAACAAATTAGAGCCGCCATTATCGATCAAATTCCCTATATCGATCAGCGCATTTTTTGGTCTTTTGCATGGGTTTGGTTTTGCGGTCGTCTTGCAAGAACTGGGATTACCATTCGATATGAAAATCAATGCCCTGTTATTCTTTAATATTGGTGTTGAGATAGGTCAGTTATTTTTTATAGGGATAGTTCTATTAATCGCAATACTTTTGCGAAGCAGCCCACTGTTCTCCAATACTTACCTTCCGTTTATAAATCAACTTGGCATTTACTTTATCGGAACACTTAGTACATTTTGGTTTTTGCAAAGAACTTTTGCATTAATTTAAATTTAGCTAGTTTTTTAGTTGGCTTAAGTATTTAGAAATCGTTTTCAGACTTGGTTTAAACAACTTTGGAGTGGTTGCTAAAATATGTCCATTGGACATAAAATTTTCTCCACCATTAAAGTCACCTACAAAACCTCCTGCCTCTCGCACCAGAAGGGTTCCTGCTGCTATATCCCAAGGTTTTAAGTACATTTCAAAAAAGACATCAAATTTTCCTGATGCTACATAAGCGAGATCAAGAGATGCGACTCCCATTCTTCTGACGCCACAAGAATTTTCTGCAAACTCATGAAGACATTCGAGATATTCTTTCATATTTTGGAAAGAAGGATCATTGAAGGGTATTCCAGTTGCGTAAAGGGCTCCATTTTTATCAGTTTTTCCAGAGACTCTAATGCGACGTCCATTTAGTTTAGCGCCAAATCCTCTACTTGCAGTGAATTCATCATGTGAAAAGGGCTCAAGCACAACTGCATGTTCAAGTTTCCCTTTGATCATACAGGCGATAGATACAGAGACATAAGGGATTCCCCGAACAAAATTCGTTGTTCCATCAAGGGGATCTATAATCCACTGGACATCACTTGAATTATTTCCATCAAATCCTCTTTCTTCACTTAAAAAATGATGATCCGGATAAGCCTTTAATATGCTATCTATAATGATCTGCTCCGATCTTTTATCGATCTCTGTGACAAAATCATTTTTACTTTTTTCGCTCACTTCAACTGACTCAAGATTGTCAGCAGCTTTGACAATCATTTCTCCGGCTTGTCGCGCTGCCCGCAATGCTATATTAACCATTGGTTGCATGAAATAATCCTTTTGATCGAGAGACCGAATTGTATCAGACACAGATAATTCTGATACAATTTCGATTTTCTTAAATAAAAGCTCCATATTAAATCTTTTTCCGAGTGTCACTTTGCAAATAAACAACATATTTTCAAATATTCGAGTTGTACTGGTAGGTACAACGCACCCAGGGAATATAGGCGCCTCCGCGAGAGCAATTAAAAATATGGGACTAAATAATCTATTCTTAGTTAATCCAAAAGAGTTTCCCGCGCCTCGCGCTACTTGGAGAGCTGCAAATGCAGCAGATACACTTGATAACGCGATTGTTGTTGAAACTATTGATCAAGCCATTGAGGGCTGTTCTCTTATTATAGGAACTAGTGCGCGAGATCGGAGGATTCCGTGGCCGACCTTGGATGCGAGAAATTGCGGCATTAGAGTTGTTAATGAAGCTCGATCTCATAAGGTCGCGATTCTTTTTGGAAGAGAAGACCGAGGATTGTCTAACGAAGAATTGCAAAAGTGTACATATCACATGAATATACCGACAGATAGTGAGTACAGTTCTTTAAATCTGGCGATGGCAGTTCAACTGATTTGCTATGAAATCAGGATGGCATTTTTAGAGAATAGCAAAGATAATTTGACATGGGATCAACCTTTAGCAACAGCAGACCAATTAGAGTCATTTTATGACCATTTATTTTCAACATTGGTTACCTTAAAGTTTTATGATCCCGAGAACCCCAAACAACTGATTACTCGTTTAAAACGACTTTTTTCCAGAGTGAGACTAGATCAGATGGAAGTCTCGATTTTGCGTGGTCTGTTATCCTCGATAGAGCGTAATTTTAAAGGTGATTAAGTGCGACGTTCTGGTCGTATGCAAAAATATAAAATATAATGGAATCTGTCGTTATTATTCCCATTTCGGATAATGACAGTAATTTGGAGATGAAAATGAGTTTGCCTATCTACTTAGATTATGCCTCTACAACGCCGGTTGATCCGATTGTTGCAGAGNCTATGATGGAATTTATGACGCCCTCTGGTCATTTTGGCAATCCTGCCTCGAGATCTCACATGTTTGGTTGGAGTGCCGAGGCCGCTGTTGAGGAGGCCAGAGAAGATGTGGCGAGAATGATTAACGCAGATCCAAGAGAAATCGTTTGGACATCAGGTGCGACTGAAGCCAATAATTTAGCAATTAAGGGTTGCGCTCATTTTAATGCTCGAAAAGGAAAGCACGTTATCACATCAAAGATTGAGCACAAGGCTGTGCTCGATACATGCAGGCAATTGGAGAGAGAGGGTTTTGAAGTAACTTACCTAGATCCGGACAAAAATGGGTTAGTGCAGCCAAACGCTGTAAAGGAAGCTATTCGCGATGACACGACGATTGTTTCAATTATGCATGTTAACAACGAGTTAGGAACTTTGAACCCGATTCGAGAGATAGGAAGCCTTTGCCGAGAGAATAAAATATTTTTTCATGTTGATGCAGCGCAGAGCGCTGGAAAAACTGTAATCGACGTGGAGGAGATGAATGTCGACATGATGTCTTTTTCTGCGCATAAAATATATGGACCAAAAGGAATTGGAGCGCTCTATGTGAGGCGTAAACCAAGAGTGAGAATAGAAGCTCAAATGCATGGCGGCGGACACGAACGAGGAATGAGGTCGGGCACATTGCCTACTCACCAGATAGTTGGAATGGGTAAAGCTTTTAAGATCGGAACGGAGACGTTGGATTCTGAGATGAAAAGAATAGCGGCGCTGCGTAAACGTTTAATCGATGGTGTGGCAGATATAGAGGAAGTGCATCTCAATGGATCGGAAGAGAATCACGTGCCTGGTATTGTAAATATCAGTTTCGCCTTTGTCGAGGGAGAGTCTTTGATGATGGCATTGCGAAATCTTGCGGTTTCCTCGGGATCAGCATGTACTTCAGCAAGCTTAGAACCATCTTATGTTCTCAGAGCGTTGGGACTTAATGATGAGATGGCTCAT
>PALW01000026.1 GCA_002710745.1 Porticoccaceae bacterium | reverse complement strand
GCATTTGCATTTATTAGATTTAAAACAATATACTCAACTAGAAATTAAATAAACATAATAAGTTAGTCAAACTCAATGTCATCAAATGTTGAAATCACAAAACAACTATAAAGCTCACGAGGAAATATCAACTGCAAGTTTAGGCAGACGAATAGTGGCTATTATTTATGACCTATTCCCTTTATTCGGCATTTTCATGGGGGTTGCAATGTTAATTGTTATGCCCACAAAAATTTTTTTTTATGGATTTGATGAAAACTGGACTTCATTTAATTTACCTTTACAGATAATCTTAACAACAACCATGATTTATGCGTTAAGCAGCTATTTCCTATATTGTTGGCGAAAGCAAGGACAGACTCTTGGAATGAAGGCATGGAGAATAAAATTAATTCAAAAAAATGGTCAACTGGCAGATAAAAATCAATGTATCAAACGATTATTTTTTTCTCTCGGCTATTTCCTGTGCCTCGGCATAGGTTATTGGTCATATTTCTTTTCGAAAGATAAAAATTGTCTTCATGATGTATTATCTGAGACTCGAGTCATTCTACTCCCAAAGAAATAAGTAAAGATGGTAACAAAATATTCGCAAAATCAGTCATATGTTTTATCGATAGACCAAGGAACAACCTCCTCCCGAAGTATAATTTTTGATTCAAAATTCAAAATAATTGACGCTTGCCAGAAAGCATTTAAACAAATTTTCCCAAAATCCGGTTGGGTAGAACATGATGCCAAAGAAATATTAGATACAGTCATAAGAACCTCAAAGTCAGTGTTGTCCTCTGCAAATATTAAAGCTTCTGAAGTCGCAACAATCGGTATTACAAATCAGAGGGAGACAGTCGTAATATGGGATCGGAAATCTGGAGAGCCAATTTATAATGCAATTGTTTGGCAAGATAGACGCACAACAGAGTTATGCAATAAATTGAAAGGAGAGGATTTCGAGCCAATTATATCTGCGAAAACCGGACTAACTTTAGACCCATATTTTTCAGCAACGAAAATCGCATGGATTCTTGATAATGTCAGTAATGCTAGAAAACGTGCCGAAAAAGGATTACTTGCTTTTGGCACTATTGATACTTGGCTTTTATGGAATTTATCTGTCGAAAAATCACATTTAACTGATGCTACAAATGCATCAAGAACAATGCTTTTTGATATTACGAAAGGGGAATGGGATTCTGATCTTCTTGACCTGTTCAACATACCCAAATCTATTCTTCCAAGGGTAGTAGATTCGGCATTCGAATACGGAACCACGAAATTCCTTGGCGCAAAAGTCAGAATTAATGGTGTGGCAGGCGATCAGCAAGCCGCTGCTTTAGGCCAAGCATGCTTCTCCAAGGGCATGATAAAGTCAACATTTGGGACTGGATGCTTTGTTTTATTAAATACCGGTACGCAACCAGTTTTTTCAAAAAACCAACTTTTGACTACAATTGCCTCGCAGATATGTGGCAAAAAAAAATATGCATTAGAGGGTTCAATTTTTAATGCTGGAACTGTGGTGCAGTGGCTCAGAGATAGCTTAAATTTAATTAAAACTGCATCAGATAGTGACTTTCTCGCAGAACAGGCAAAAAATAATCATGATGTCGTTTTTATACCGGCATTCACTGGGCTTGGCGCCCCGCATTGGGATCCCGAAGCGCGTGGCGCAATTTTTGGACTCACAAGGGACACTTCCAATGCCGATATAATGGCTGCCGCATTAGAATCAGTTTGCTTCCAAACAAATGACTTGCTTGAAGCAATGAAATCAGATTGGGAAAATGATCAAAACTTAATTTTACGAGTTGACGGCGGGATGACAGACAGCCATTGGACAATGCAGAGCCTTGCAAACATAATTNATGCCTCAGTCGAGTGCTCTTCAATCAAAGAGACNACAGCGCTTGGTGCGGCTTGGCTTGCAGGAAACCATGCGAGTATATGGCCAGGTGAAGCTGAGTTCGCTGAACATTGGTGCCCATCATTTAGATTTGAGACCAACATAAGTGACTCATTCAGAAATAAAAAAATCTCGACCTGGAACAGGTATATAAAAAAGTTAGTTCAATAAATTTATTATTATTATCTGATCGAAGTTATCTTGCTCTATTTAAAATAAATCCAACTAATAGACATAAGCAAATTGGTATCGTTACACCGAGAATAATTGGATATCCATAAACCAATGTAAACGAGCCTAATAAATCTTGGGCTATTTTTAAAGAGACACCAAAAACGACTCCCAAAAATAATCTATAACCCATAGTGCTATCTCGGAGGGGTCCCATGGCTGTCCCAACGGCTATTAGTGTTAGAGTAACAACAAGCAAAGGATTGAAAAGCTTCTGTAAAAAAGGTAAGAGAAAAGTTGTAGTATCGGTATTCTGTTTATCCAAAAAATCAATATGACGTCCTAGTGTTCTGATTGCTAGCGCCTCGGGCGGGAGAAAATTAATTGTTAGTATTTCTGGCGTTAAATCAGATATCCAAGGCTTTGTTACAAATTTNTCTGTGCTGGTGGACGACGNATTGATTNTAGTTATAGATANATTTTCCTCTACCCAGAGTTTCTCTGANTCATTGTATACGGCNCGNCTAGCAAAACTCGCGCGTGAAAGTCGCCTTTCCGAATCAATAGTATATCTTGAAACTCCATAGAGAACTCCACCAGGGAATACTGCGCTAACATTTATAAATTGATCCCCGTCGTTTATCCACAAACCATCAACTGAAGTTTGAAACGAGGATCCTTTTCTCAAGTAATCGCGATTACCCTCAGCTTTTTGATCTAGATAAGGTGTGATAAATTCATTGCTNAGGCTNACGAGCAAAACCAACAAAAGAACTGGCTTCAAGGCGAACCAAAATATTTTATACTTAGAAATACCANTTGCACGAATAACAATCAACTCGTTAGAGGATGATAACTGCCCAATGCCAAATAAACATCCTATAAGTACTGCAAACGGAAAGTATTCGGATATGCTTGAGGGTAGTGTTGTAAACACATATTCAAAAACATTCGTCACTCCGTAGTTATTTTTGATCATTTTTGACTCATCAATAAACTCAGCAGTAGCATCGAGACCAACAATTATAAGAATTGCCAGAGCTATGGATTTTAGAACAACCATACCAATCAACTTTGATATAATTTTCAACCTAACTCATCNCCAATTTTTAATGCAAAAAATTTTATCTTCTCCCTGAACATAATAGTAATTGCAAAAGACAAGAAGAATAAGTGCACAAATAGCAAAGCAAAATCACTCGAGATCTGCTCAAACCTTATTNGTCGAGCAACGTAATTTAGGGCACTGAAGTATAGGAAATAAATTAATATTGCTGGCAATATTTTAGCATATCGACCCTTTCTGGGATCTGTTTTGCTCAAAGAAACTGCGATAATTACAAGGACAATTAACATAATGGGCAGAGACAGACGCCATTGAAGTGCAGCGGAGGCTTCAGCACTTTCTGATCGAAATAAGTCAAACGAAGACATCGTATCTACCTCTTTGCCTCGAATAACTTTTCTTTTTTCCGAGAGTTTTGAACCATATTCATTAAAAGATGTAACTTGATGATTGTATTGACCGGGCATACCTTGAAATCGATATCCATTTTTAAGAACTAAATAGCTATCACCGTTATCCTCTGTTACTTGCTGAATCCCNGTGCTCGCAAGCAAAATCACAAAGCCTTCAGTACCTTGTAGAGCCGANTCATTAAATACAGATAGAAATACATTCTCCAANACTCCNTCTTCAGACACCCGCTCTGCATAGGTAACNCCTCTTTCTCCCGATAATTTATAGAATTTTTTTGGTGTAATTTTATCNAATTCACTCAACTCATCTTGAGCCTTCAATAATAAATTAGCCTTTGAAGCACCAATAGGAGATAAATACAAACTTAAAGTTGCATTAAACATGGCAAAAAGGAGACCAAGCAACAAAACAAATTTTAAAAGTCGTCCTAAAGATACACCGCTAGCCTGCAAAATACTCATTTCGTTTTCAGAATACATGCGTCCAAAGGTCAACATTATCCCCATCAAAAAAGCTAATGGAAATGCCAGCTCCAAAAACTCTGGGATCCTATAGCCAATAATTGCAAAAATAATCGCTGGATCTAGATCTCCTGACAATGCTGAGGATAAATATTTAACGAACCGCCCACTCATTAAAATCAAGAGCAATACTCCGCAAATTGCTATTGATGTTAATGCTATTTCACGGATGACATATCTAAAAATAATTGTCACGCNAAGGCCTCTTAACTTCGAGTAACTAAGCTGTTATCGTAACACGCTTTAAAAATGACTGACATTTAGGAGATTTAATGAAATTTTNAACCTCACATGNTGATATCAATAAAATNGATACCGATGCNTTGGTTATTTTAACCGACAAAGTACTTAGCNGTTCATCAAAATATATAGATGATAATCTCCAGAACTGTATATCAAAAATGTTANGCGANGGTGATTTTACAGGAAAAAATGGATCGTCTTGTGTAATTAGAAATGTTCGACCAAATATCAGGCGAGTAATCTTAGTCGGAAAGGAGAAAAATTGCTCCTTCCAAAAGAGCATAAAAGCTATCGAGAATGCCGCTGTGCTCTTGATTAAAAAATATATAAATAGTGCCGTTTGGGTCATTGATGAAAATTATGGAAGTGGCGAAATAGAAATAATCTCCCGGAGTATCCTGCATGCTAATTACTCCTATAAAACTATCACGAAGACAAATTTGGAAAGTGTATGCTTGTGGTCAAATGACAAAGAATCACTGGAATCAAGGTCAAGAGATTTCAAATATGGAGCGGCTGTAGGTAAAGGTATGAACACTTGTAGGCACCTGGGAAACATGCCCGCAAATCTCTGCACTCCAAGCTTTTTGAGTGAGCAAGCAATCTCTATTGCTAAAAATCACGATAATGTTGAAGTTGAAATAATGGATGAAGCTCAACTTGAAAAATTAAAGATGATGTCACTTTTATCAGTAGGTAATGCATCCGAGCAGAAAAGTAATTTAATCACACTGAAATACAAAGGTGCGTCAGATGATCTAAAACCAATTGTACTAGTTGGCAAAGCCGTCACTTTTGATACTGGTGGCATTAGTCTTAAACCGGGGCGCGGAATGGATGAAATGAAGTTCGATATGTGTGGAGGGGCTTCTGTTTTGGGAGTAATTTCAGCACTAATTGAGACAAAACTACCCATAAATGTAATAGGCCTAATACCAGCTGTGGAAAATATGCCCGCAGGGAATGCCACAAAACCGGGTGATGTCATTGAAAGTATGTCGGGTTTAACAATAGAAATACTAAATACTGATGCAGAAGGAAGGCTGATTCTATGCGATGCACTTACCTATGCTAATCAATTCGAGCCAACTTATGTAATTGATATTGCAACTTTGACGGGAGCAGTTATAGGTGCGCTTGGTAAACTTACAACTGGGATGCTCTCTAATAACGATGAGCTTGCCCAACTACTTTTGCAAAGTGGAGCTTCGTCTGGCGACAGGGCTTGGCAATTGCCACTTTGGGAGGAGTATGATGAGCAACTAAAAAGTAATTTTGCTGATGTTGCCAATATTGGAGGTGAAGCAGGGACCATTACCGCTGCATGTTTTTTGTCACGATTTACTAGACAATATAAATGGGCACATCTTGATATTGCCGGAACAGCTTGGGTTTCCGGCAAAAATAAAGGAGCTACAGGAAGACCAGTTCCGCTTCTAATGGAATTTCTTAAAGTACAGGCTAGCTAGAATAATTTCTCAAATACTTGAATGACTAAAATAGACTTTAAAAAATTTGGTAATTCTGAATCAGAAATTCTAAATTACTTATTTTTTGCTATTAAAAATAGCTACTTTAAAGGAAATCATATCCTCTGCCTCACACCGAGCGAAAAATTCTCATCAAACCTTAGCAACGCATTGTGGACTTATGAGCCTCAGACATTCATACCTCATTGTGTTGGCAAGTCTGATGCAGTTATAAGTATTACTCATCTACAAGAACCAAATCATCACTCTCAAATTCTCTTCAATTATCAACAAGAGACTCCTGATTGGTTTAGCCGCTTTGACCAAGTAATTGAAATCATTGCATCTGACAAAGACTCAATAAAAACAAAACAGAATATGTATTCCTGCTTAAAAAAACTTGGTTATTCACTCAGTTTTGAGGATCTGTCAACGTAATTCATCTAAGTAATTGTTAAATGCTTTTCTTGCTAGCAGGTTAAGTTGTCAGGACTTATACTTGGTGGCTTAGACATATTGAATAGACTACATAAATAATGGATAAAACATTCAATCCAACGGAAATTGAGAACAAGTGGTATTCGTATTGGGAGCGGAGTGGATTCTTTAGACCTAAAGGATCAGGGGATCCCTACTCTATTGTAATACCGCCACCAAACGTGACCGGTACTCTGCATCTTGGTCATGCACTCCAACATAGCATAATGGATGTTTTAATAAGACGTGCTCGAATGCAGGGCAAAGATACACTTTGGCAAGTGGGGACGGATCATGCTGGAATTGCAACACAAATGGTAGTCGAAAGAAACCTTATGGCTGAGCAAGGATTGTCTAAGAATGATATTGGAAGAGAGAATTTTATTGCAGAAATTTGGAAATGGAAAAATCAGTCGGGTAATACCATAACGCAACAAATGCGTCGATTAGGCAACTCTGTGGACTGGCAAACAGAAAAATTTACAATGGATAAAGATTTTTCGAANGCAGTNATCAAGGTATTNACNAANCTATATGAAGATGGACTTATTTATCGAGGTAANAAACTAGTAAATTGGGATCCCAANCTCAATACAGCAATCTCTGATCTTGAGGTAGAGAATCGAGCTGTTAAAGGGAAGATGTGGAATATCAAATATGCGCTAGATGGGTCGCTAAATGGGAAGAGTGGGCGTACTTTTATTGTAGTAAGTACAACCCGACCAGAAACCTTTTTTGGTGATACAGCTATCGCAGTAAATCCAAAAGACAGTCGATATAAAAATTTAATAGGTGGTCACGCCATTCTTCCTATAACTGGAAGAAAGATACCAATTATTAGCGATGAGTATGCGGATGCAGAAAAAGGCACAGGATGTGTCAAAATAACACCGGCGCATGACTTTAATGACTACGAAGTTGGTCAAAGNCATAAACTACCGATGATTAACATTTTTACATTGGATGGGAAAATTAGGCCTGTGCCGGAACTCATGACAAGTNATGGAAAACCCGATACTCAAGTTAACTGCAACATACCCANTGAATACCACAACCTTGATAGATTTATTGCNCGAAAAAAAATAGTCGAAAGATTACACTCAGACGGTTGCATACAATCCATCGATGAACATGAGATGGTCGTACCATACGGTGATAGAGGCGGTGTCGTAATAGAACCAATGCTCACAAATCAGTGGTATATAAGCATGAAAAAACTTGCTGACGCCGCGATAAAGCTGGTTGAGGATAAACACATTGAATTTATTCCATCTCAATATGAGAATATGTATTTCTCATGGATGAGAAATATCCAAGATTGGTGCATTTCAAGACAGTTATGGTGGGGTCANAGAATTCCCTCTTGGTACGACGATAACGGCAATCACTATGTTGGTGAGAACGAGGCATCTGTAAGAGAAAAATATAAATTAATAGATTGCAATCTTCACCAAGATGATGATGTTCTTGACACATGGTTTTCTTCCGCACTNTGGACCTTTGTCACTCAAGGGTGGCCTTCGCATTCTAGAGAGCTTCAAAAATATCATCCAACATCAGTCCTTGTGACGGGTTTTGATATTATATTTTTTTGGGTTGCACGCATGATTATGATGACAAATCATATTCTTAAAAATAATCAATCAAATCTAAATATTCCATTCAAAAAAGTCTACGTCCACGGACTTATTCGTGATGAAAGTGGACAAAAAATGTCTAAGGCGAAAGGTAATGTGCTGGATCCACTAGATATGATTGATGGCATTAGCTTAGATACTTTAGTCTCAAAGAGAATTAAAAATCTAATGCANCCTCAATATGCAGATAAGATTGCCGCTAGAACCCGTAANCAATTTCCGAATGGAATAAAACCNCATGGAACTGATGCACTNAGATTTACTCTNTGTGCACTAACGTCAACTGGGAGAGATATAAATTGGGATATGAAAAGATTAGAGGGATACAGAAATTTCTGCAATAAGCTTTGGAATGCATCCCGCTTTGTCTTGATGACATGTGATCAACCCATTGCATTAGATAAATCATATAGTTTATCAACCCCGGACAAATGGATAGAATCAGCTCTTCAAAAAGCAATTAATGAAGTCAACAATGCGCTTGATAATTTTCGATTCGATATAGCGACTCAAGTGCTTTATGACTTTGTTTGGAATGAATATTGTGACTGGTATTTAGAGATGGCAAAAATCGCCATTTTNGATAACGAGCAAAAAGGAATCCGAGAAGCCACAAAATTGTCACTTTTAAAAACCTTGGAAATAATTCTTCGGCTTTCACATCCCTTCCTACCATTCATAACCGAGGAAATATGGCAAAACATGCCATCAACATTGAAAAATGAAAAATTAGACANAAATACAATCATGCTGAAAAGTTATCCGATAAGTGATCAGCACAAAATATGTGAAACCTCTGAGAGAGAAATTATATGGATGAAGACAATTGTCACTGCAGTAAGAAATATAAGAGGTGAATTACAAATAAATCAATCCCAAAACCTAAACATCTATATTTTTACGCTTAGTGAAAAAGAAAAAAATAGATTAGTTAGTCTAGAGCTTTACATTAAAAAACTGGCGAAGGTGGGCAGGATCGAATGGATTCAAAGCAAATACGATCTTTCAAATTCGGCGACAGCTGTTATTGGTGATATGGAAATATTTATCCCGTTGAAAGGTAATATAGATATTGCGCAAGAAGTGTCAAGATTAGAAAAAGCAGTCTTGAAAGCGACTCAAGAGAAAACACTTCTTGAGAAAAAACTAGGGAATGATAAATTNATGAGCAATGCACCAGGAAACGTCATTAAGAACGAGTCAGATAAACTTAGTAAAGTTACAAGCGTTCTTGAAAAGCTAGANGAGCAGTTGAGCTCGCTAATTTGATAACATGCGAGAATTACAAAATCTTAAACTGGANAGTCTATTTCAGTAATTAACTCTACTTCTGAGCTCTTTCCCAGGTTTGAAGTAAGGCACAAATTTACCAACTAGATCAACGGCGGCGCCAGTTTTTGGATTACGTCCAATCCGAGGTGCTCTATAATGAAGACAGAAACTTCCAAATCCTCTGATTTCGATCCTCTCATTGTTGGATAAAGAAGTCACCATACGGTCAAGGATCATCCTCACGGCCATTTCGACATCTCTCGGGGGGAGTTGCTCTTGGTTTGATGAAATCTTCTCTATTAACTCAGANTTGGTCATGNATTTATCCTATCAAAATAACTGCAACTAGTCATTAGCTTAGACGCTATAAAAAGAAAACTCTCAATATAAAATTGCTATTTATCCATTTGTGCCTTGATTAAATCTCCTATCGTGGCAGCTCCTGAGTCACTGCTGTCTGATTCACTATCCTTATGAGCTTTGACTGCAGCCTTTTCTTCAGATAGATCTTTTGCCTTAACAGATAACGAAATTGTTCTGTTTTTCTTATCAAGGCTTATAATTTTTGCCTCTATCTCATCGTCAACTTTTAGAGCAGTAGTTAGGTCCAACGTCTTTTCTCGTGAGAACTCAGAAGATTTTAATAAAGCTTCAACACTCTCCGCTAAGAGAACTACCGCAAGTTTTTCTTCAACTTTTGATACTTTACCTTTAACAATTGAACCTTTTTCATTTTGGGCTACATAGTCACCGAATGGATCCTCTGATAGCTGTTTTATTCCCAAAGAAATTCTTTCCCTCTCGGAGTCAATACTCAAAATCGCAGTATCTACCTCATCTCCTTTCTTATAGTTTCTTACAGCTTCCTCTCCATCATCATGCCAAGAAATATCTGANAGATGGACCAACCCATCTATACCACCCTCTAGGCCTATAAAAATTCCAAAATCAGTAATACTTTTAATGGTTCCGGATACCCTATCACCCTTCTTTTTACTTGATTCAAAATCACTCCAAGGATTAGAGAAACACTGCTTNATNCCCAAAGAAATCCTTCTGCGTTCTTCATCAATTTCAAGAATCATAACGTCAACCTCTTGACCCAGATCTACNATTTTAGATGGATGCACATTTTTGTTTGTCCAATCCATTTCAGACACGTGCACTAAACCTTCTACNCCGTCTTCTAGTTCGGCAAAACACCCATAATCTGTTAAGTTGGTGATCTTGGCTTTTGTTTTTGCTCCTTNTGGATATCTTCCTTTAATATCTCCCCAGGGATCTTCGCCCATTTGTTTCATTCCAAGCGAAACTCTGTTTCGTTCTCTATCAAATTTGAGGACTTTTACATCAATTTCATCCCCAACATTGATCATTTCTGATGGATGTTTAATTCTTTTCCATGACATATCCGTTATGTGTAAGAGCCCATCAACACCACCCAAATCAACAAAAGCTCCGTAATCTGTTAAATTTTTAATCACACCTTTAACACTATTCCCTTCTTCCAGTGTCTCAAGAAGTGCATCTCTATCTGCTGTACTCGCACCCTCCATAACTGCTCGTCGACTCACAACGACATTATTCCGCTTGGTATCAAGTTTTATTACTTTAAACTCGAGATCTATATTTTCTAGATGAGATATGTCTCTCAATGGCCGCACATCAACNAGAGAGCCGGGCAAGAATGCTCTCAATCCTCTNAACTCTACTGTAAAACCACCCTTTACTTTACCGGTAATAACACCTATTACCGTCTCATTTGATTTATTTGCTTCCTCGAGTTCCAACCATACTTCAGCTCTNTTAGCTTTTTCTCTAGAAAGCCTTGTCGCNCCAAATCCATCCTCTACTGCATCNAACGAAACTCTGACNTCNTCTCCAANAACAACTTCNATCTCTCCNTTNTCATTAAGAAATTGTTCAGCNGGAATTACTCCTTCAGATTTTANNCCAGCNTGNACNGTNACCCAGTCTTTATCNACATCAATAATNGTACCNATNACTATTGATCCNGACTTCATTTCGACNGTTTTTAAACTCTCTTCAAATAATTCTTGAAAACTCTCAGACATATATATTTCCTAGGACTCACGGAGTGGATTTGCGTTTAATCATCTCCGATTCAAAAACACTGAGGTTACAGATTCCTCAGCTACGTTAAAAAAACTAAAAACACTCTAATCTGATAAATGTTTGTTAGCGCAATTTACTACTCTTTGATCGAACTATAATGCTTAATAATTTCGTTCTTTACCTCTTCTACAGTTTTGTGAGACGTGTCAATAATTATTGCATCAACCGCTGGGACTAAAGGCGAGATTTTTCTTTCACTATCAGACCTATCTCGCGAAGCTATTGACCTCTTAAGGTCGCGAAGACTAACACTTTCACCTCTGCCAAGCAACTCTTTATGTCTCCTATAAGCTCTGGCTTCCTGGCTCGCTGTGATGAAGATTTTTAAATCTGCGTCAGGGAAAATTACCGTTCCCATATCTCTTCCATCCGCTATTAAACCATTTCCTTTTAAATAACTTCGCTGAATATCGTGAAGTATTGCTCTGACTGACTTTAATTGCGCAACTTTTGAGCTAACAATACTTATATCTTCTGTTCTTATTAAATTACTGACATCAAATCCATTCAAAAATATTTTATTGTCCTCTAACGAAAATTCTAAATTCATACAACGAGCGATTTCTTCGATATTATTTACATCCGTCAGCACGATATCGTTTTTAATCGCTTGTATCGCAACAGCCCTGTATAAAAGCCCACTATCTAAATAATTAAAATTTAATATTCGCGCCAAAAGCCTGCCAACCGTGCCCTTCCCAGAACCACTTGGACCATCTAGTGTTACTATCTTCACTTAGCGCACCTCAGAATCGATCCGCATTCCGAGTTCTTTTGCAAGATCAATAAAATTTGGAAATGATGTAGCCACATTTTTACAATCCTCAATCAATATTTCACCTGATGATCGAATAGCCGCAATTGAGAAAGCCATCGCAATTCTATGGTCATGATTACTATTTACTGTCCCAGATCCAATTTCCCCACCGATAATCTTAATCCCATCATCATAAACAGTTGTTTGAATACCTAAAGTTTCTAAACCTTCAGCCATGCTCTCTATTCTGTCACTCTCCTTGACTTTAAGTTCCTCTGCTCCACGAAGAATAGTTACTCCGGATGCACAAGCTGCAGCGATAAAAATAATAGGGAATTCGTCTATCGCCAGAGATATTTGATTCTCCGGTATTTTGATACCTTTGAGAGGCGAGTACTTTACTTTCAAATCTGCGATCGGTTCAAATAAATCATGACGCTCATTGATAACTTGGATATCTGCGCCCATCTTTTCGAGTATGTTTAAAATTCCAATACGAGTCGGATTAATTCCAACATTGCAAATAGTAATATTTGAGTTTGGACAAATTAATGCAGCGACAATAAAAAATGCTGCAGACGAAATATCACCTGGCACATTAATCCGTGTGCCTCTGTAATCTTTTCCACCTTCAATCTTTACACAACCAGAAACATTTGAAGTGATGCCACATCCAAACGCCTCCATCATCCTCTCTGTATGATCCCTTGTAACAACTGGCTCCTTTATAGTAGATATTCCCTTAGCATACATTGCAGCTAGTATAAGACTGGACTTCAATTGCGCACTGGCAACAGGGAGCGAATAATTAATACTTGTAAGCTTATTAGTTCCAGATATATCGACAGGTGGAGTTCCTTTATCAGTAATCTCTATCACGGCACCCATATCTGAGAGCGGTTCAGCCACTCGGCGCATAGGTCTCCCCGACAAAGACTCATCACCGACAAGCCTTGATCTGAAAGGTTGAGCGCTAAGAAGCCCAGTAATGAGACGCATAGAGGTACCAGAGTTCCCGAGATAAATGTCACCTTTCGGCGCAGACAGTCCGTATAACCCCACACCATGTATCAACAATCTACCATTTTGAGGACCCTCTATGATGACTCCCAAATCTCTAAACGCATTTAGAGTTGCTAAGCTATCTTCCCCTTCTAAAAATCCATTTATTTCTGAAATACCATTTGCAAGTGAGCCGAAGATAATTGACCTGTGAGAAATTGATTTATCACCTGGAACTTCAATCGTACCTTTAAGACCAGTAACAGGCCCTCCTCGATAATCAATTAAACTACTCCTTTTATTTTTGCTACTGTTTTTGACATCTCGAGCCCTATTAAATGTGGCAATCAGGTAAGAGGAATCTTTGTCTGATATTGCAGAACGCAAATAATTTAAATTGTGTATATATCTGTCCATAATTTCTAAAATAGCTTCTCTATTTGTAACTGCTATGTCATGCCACATAGTTGGATCACTGCCTGCTATGCGAGTAAAATCACGAAAACCACCTGCCGCATGATCAAAAATACTGTTAGCATTTTTTTCTCTAGAAAGGGTGTCAACCAATGAATAAGCAAGATAGTGTGGCAAATGACTTGTGGCTGCAAAAACATGGTCGTGCTCTACCGGGGTCATAAAACGAACATCAGCCCCTAATCTTCTCCAAAGTGTTTTTACCACATCGATGTATTTACTTTTAGTTTCTTTTACAGGAGTAATTATTACCTTATGCTCCTTAAACAAGTCAGAATTTACCGCAGTAATGCCACTTTTTTCAGATCCAGCTATTGGATGTCCTGGTATAAAAAACTCAGGCATATGCCCATAAATTGATTTGACCGTTTCTATTACGCTTGCTTTCACACTCGCCACATCAGTTATAACCACAAATGATGGTACCGATTTGTAGCATTCCGAGAGGATAGTTGGAAACGATAAAATTGGGACAGCTAAAACTACAACGTCGCCTTCTGTAAACTCATCTGCAAGTTGTGAGACACTATCCACGCTTCTATCAATAATTCCGTTACTGAGAGCAATTTCAATTGTAGATTGTCTTCGACTAATACCAATAACTTGTTTTGCCAATGCCAACTTTTTTGCAGCAGCACACAAACTAGACCCTAACAATCCCAAACCTATAACAACCAACTTGTTAATGTTATGCGCACTAGAATTCATATTTTTGTTCATCAGCTTGGTCTTTTAAGTGCGATTTATAAAACTGCTCTAGGATAAGATCCAAGAATTTTAAGATCGGCAACCTGATGTGTTAGCTCATTGATTACTTTTTTGACTGAGTCTTGTTCTAAATGACCTGCAAAATCTATAAAGAAAACATATGACCACTTGCTGTTTCGAGATGGTCTGGATTCAAGTCGGGTCAGATCAACAGAATATTTTTGAAAAGGTTTCAACAAGTCATGCAGAGCGCCTGGTTTATTATGAACTGAGACAACGATCGACGACAAATCGTCTCCGCTGGGCGGAACATTTTCCAAACCGATAACCAAAAAACGGGTTGAGTTGTCAGGTCGGTCTTCAATTTTTTCCCATAATTTCGTTAATCCATACAAATCACAGCACATATCACCAGCTATAACAGCCGAATTCCATTCCCCTTGGACTCTTTTTGCGGCATCTCCATTACTCGCCACAGCTACTCTTTCAATATTTGGGAAATTCGAATTCAACCATTTTCTGCATTGCGCGAGAGATTGTGCATGAGAATATACCCTTGTAATATTTTCCGGTTTAGTATTACTTCCAATCATGAAATGATGATGGATACGAAGCTCTATCTCTCCACAAATTTGAATCGAAGAATCAATAAAGCTATCAAGAGTGTGAGTTATTACCCCTTCGGTAGAATTCTCAACAGGAACAACTCCGTACTGGCAAGCTCCAGAGAGAACTTCGCGGAAAACTTCATCGATGGCCGGTTTTGGCAAACTATGAGCATAGTTGCCAAAATGCTTCTTTGCAGCCTCTTGAGTAAATGTTCCCTCCGGTCCCAGGAATGCTACTTTTACTGGTTGCTCTAAAGAAAGGCAGATCGACATTATTTGTCTAAATAAACCTGCCATATCCTTATTATTTATAGTGCCGTCATTAGCNTCCATTATTTTTCTNAGAACCTGTGATTCTCTCTCAGGCCTNTAAAANTGCTTATCNCCCTGNCTTTTNTTAATNTCCGCAACTTCTTTCGCTAACTTGGCACGCTCGCTCACAAGTGCCATTATTTTCGTATCCAATTCATCGATTTTGTCACGAATCAGTTTTAAAGGGTCATCGGCAATCATTCAGCTTCCAAATTATCTTGACCTTGGTCTGACGATTCATCACCCGGCTCTGATATCCTCGCTAACCTGACTAAATGCTCGTTCTCTTTCAAACGAATAACTCGAACACCCTGCGTATTCCTGCCAACTATCGATATTTCATCACCCCTAGTTCGCACCATCGTACCCTGATCAGAAATTAGCATAATCTCATCTCCAGGGAAAAGCTGAGTTGCACCAACTAGTGGCCCATTCCTTTCACTGGCTTGTATTGCAATCATTCCCTTACCTCCTCGTCCTTTGGTCGGGAATTCATTCAAATCAGTCCTTTTTCCAAATCCGTTTTCACAAACCGCCAACAAAAATCCATCAGCTGCTGGAATCAACATAGAAATGACTTTATGCCCTTGGCCTAGTCGCATACCCCTCACGCCTTTTGCCACTCGCCCCATGGATCGAACATCAGACTCTCGAAACCTAACCGCTTTCCCCTCAGAACTAAAAAGCATAATGTCTTGCGATCCATCAACGATCTCCGTGCCAACAAGGTAATCACCTTCCGCCAAATCTACGGCCCGTAAACCGACACTTCTTGGTCTCGAGTACTCTTTCAAATTAGTTTTTTTAATCGTTCCATTTGCAGTGGACATTACTATAGATTTTTCATCACTATAATCATCAATAGGAAGTATTGAACTGATGCGCTCATCTTCATCCAAAGGGAGTAAATTAACTACAGGTCGGCCTCTCGAATTCCTTCCCGCTAGAGGAATTTGAAATACTTTTAACCAATAAACTTTTCCAAGGTTAGTAAAACAAAGAATAGTTGAATGAGTGCTTGCAATCAGCAGATGTTCCACAAAATCCTCGTCCTTGACCGCAGTTGCAGATTTACCCATTCCTCCCCGTCTTTGAGCCTGATAATCGTCAAGAGGTTGCGTTTTTGCATACCCACCATTCGAAATTGTTACCACTCTGTCTTCTTCAGAGATCAAATCTTCCAGGGTAAGATCATGACTGGATTCGCAAATCTCAGTGCGTCTCTCATCACCGAATTCCTCCTGAATCTCCTCTAATTCATTTTTTATCAGATCCATAAGAATCTCTGAGTTACCCAAAATCTCCTGATAGCCAGCAATCTCCGTGAGTTTTTGATGAAACTCTTCAATGATTTTTTCATGTTCCATACCAGTCAATCTATGGAGTCTTAAATCCAAAATATCTCTCGCCTGTTCTGGTGATATTTTGTAGCGATTTTTATTTAATCCGAAGGCATCGTCTAGCCACTCGGGTCTCGCAAGTCCGGGTTCCAGTTCGCTTAACATTTTTGATACGTTCTCTCCAGGAGACCAAGTTTTTGATACTAATGCTTCCCTTGCTTCTGCAGCTGTAGATGATTTTTTTATGATCTGGATAATTTCATCAATATTTGCAAGTGCTACCGCAAAACCTTCTAAACTGTGTGCTCGATCTCTTGCTTTTCTCATTAAATACAAAGTTCTTCTGGTAACAATTTCCTGTCTGTGACGGATAAATGCTTCTAAAACTTCCTTTAGATTCAATATTTTTGGTTGATCGTCAACAAGTGCCACAATATTGATACCGAACACACTCTGCATTTGAGTTTGCGCATAAAGATTATTAAGCACTACCTCGCTGATCTCGCCACGTTTCAGGTCAATAACAATTCGCATTCCATCCTTATCTGACTCGTCACGAAGTTCGGCTATACCCTCTAGTTTCTTTTCCTTGACTAGTTCCGCTATTTTTTCGATAAGCCTAGATTTGTTTAACTGATATGGAATTTCACTAATAATTATGCTTTCCCGATTAGTTCGCTCATCAATCTCAATATCTGCTTTGGCTCTGACATATATCCTTCCTCGACCTGTTTTATATGCCTCAACAATCCCTGCGCGCCCGTTAATTATTCCCCCCGTCGGGAAGTCAGGACCTGGAATTATCCGCATCAGTTCATCAACGCCCAAATCACTATTTTCAATTAATGCGAGGCATCCCTGAACAACTTCTTTTAAATTATGAGGAGGGATATTAGTCGCCATTCCAACGGCAATACCAGATGATCCATTCACCAGTAAATTAGGAACTTTTGTCGGCAGAGTTTGAGGTATTGTTTCAGTCTCATCGTAATTCGGCTTGAATTCAACTGTGTCTTTCTCTAGATCCTCGAGCAAAGCATGAGCCATCTTTGTCATTCGGATTTCGGTATAACGCATTGCTGCAGCTCTATCACCGTCTACAGATCCAAAATTACCCTGACCATCGACCAACATATACCGCAATGAAAATGGTTGCGCCATTCTAACGATAGTCTCATAAACAGCAGAGTCACCGTGAGGATGGTATTTGCCGATGACGTCTCCTACCACCCTAGCTGATTTTTTATATGGTTTATTCCAAGAATTACCTAGCTCGCTCATCGCGTATAGGACTCTCCGATGAACCGGCTTAAGGCCGTCTCTGACGTCCGGTAACGCTCTACCGACAATCACACTCATCGCATAATCAAGATATGACTGCTTTAGCTCATCCTCAATATTTACTGGTACGATATCGTTTGTAAGCTCTGACATGGCTACTTTTAATCTCCAGAAAAATTGATCGATTTACTTTGATTTTTTATGTTTTTCTTTCTGCATAAAACGATCATAAAATTAGGGTTGTTATTCTAACACAACCTAAGGCAATATGGTGCTTTTATACGTTATCTGCATTCATAACGAGTGGGTTGGCAAAAAACTAAGAGTTAAACTTTTCTAGGCTAAAAAGTAATGACGATTGCTCGAATCGATATGATTATTAATTGTAAGTATTTGATCCCAGTCATTCCGGAAAATACAGTGCTATTTGACTACTCTATCGCAGTTCATGACGGAAAAATATTACAAATTGGGCCATATAAAGATATTGAATCTAAATGGAATGCGATTAAATACGAAGATCTTCAAAATCATTGTGTTCTGCCTGGTTTAATCAATAGCTATAGCCAAGCAAGCATGAGCCTTCTTAACAATTTTCAGCTCGGAGAAGGTAACTCATCGAGAATAAAACAATTAAAATCAATACAAAGTACCCTTGTCGATGAAGATTTTGTCTCTGAAGGCAGTCTAATTGGTATTAATCAAATGGTAAAAAAAGGAATTACTTGCTTTAGTGACAATTTTTTCTTTCCAGAAAATACTATTTCTATTTCAAAATCTGTCGGTATTAGAACACAGATAGGGTTAATACTGGCTAAAGATAGTAGTGTTTATGCGAAAAATTTCGAGGAATATATTCACAAAGGCCTCAGAGCTAGAGACCAATATAAAGATCTATCTCTTGTGACTTTTGCAATCGCACCAATTAATTCATTTTCGCTTGATGATCATTTGCTTGGAGAAATCGCAAAGTACACAAATGAATTAGACCTCCCAATTCAAAGCTTATGCAATGAAAATAAATATGAAATTGAAAAATCGATTGAATACTCTGGATCTCGCCCCCTCCAGAGACTAAATGAGCATGGGCTATTAAATAACCAAACACAACTCAGTGGGATCTATGATCTGAATGAAGAAGACTTCGAACTATTAAAAGTTACCAAAAGTAATATTTTGTTTTGTCCATTTGCTACAAATTACTCTGGCCAATATGTGTATAAATTATTTAATACATTAGAAGAAGAGCAGAATATTGCCTTCGGTTCTGATGGCGCAGATAGTGGTTTTGAAATAGATCTTTTTAATGCTATGCGAACATCGGCCTTGATTGCTAGAGTGAATTACAAATCTGAACTAAAAACCATGGCCCACAGATTATTAAGAATGGGAACAATAAATGGAGCGAGAGCGCTTGGATTAGATGATAAAATTGGTAGTNTAGAAACTGATAAAGAAGCCGANATCATCGCAATTGAATTAAGCGATTCGGATGTAATATCAGAAAATCAAATAGCTGAGCACATTGTATTTTCTAATTCAGGAAGTCATGTTAGTNACAGTTGGGTTAGTGGAAAAAATCTCATGCGAGAAAGCGTAGTAAAGAATATACCTCAAAGTAAAATAGATAAAATTTGTAACAAGTGGTCATCCAAACTCAGCGGAAATTTCATAACGAGGCATAGCCAATAGCTCATGCAAAAGATAAATTTAGAAGAGCAAGAAATCAAAAAATTTGACGATCAAGCTTCACGCTGGTGGGATAAAAATGGCGATTTTAAATCTCTCCATAAAATTAATCCATTAAGATCAAATTGGATAGACTCTTGGATTAATGTCGCCGAAAAAGAAATACTTGATGTTGGTTGTGGGGCGGGAATTTTATCTGAGGCCATGGCATTTAGAGGAGCACATGTGACAGGAATAGATATGGCACCTGCATTGCTTAAAATAGCTAGACTGCACATGGCAGAGTCAAATCTCACAATCAAATATACACAGTCCACCATCGAGGCATTTTCTGATAGGAGCAATAAAAAATTTGATGTAATCACATGTATGGAAATGTTAGAACATGTACCTGATCCGAAATCTGTCATTCAATCATGTTATAAACTTTTAAACCCAGATGGGTATCTTTTTCTATCAACAATAAATAGGAACTTTAAATCATACTTAGGTGCAATTGTCGGAGGTGAATACATATTAAAACTTCTCCCGAGAGGAACCCATGAATATTCAATGCTTATTAAACCTTCAGAATTGTCTTTATGGCTTAGAAATACAAATTTTGAAGTATTAGATTTATGTGGTTTGACATATAACCCTATCAGTAAACGGTTTTCGCTGAATAATTCTGACATATCTATTAATTACATGATTTGCGCTCAAAAATGTTGATTACGAGCCCCACTTAAGACATGAAATTTAAAGCATTACTTTTTGATCTCGATGGCACTCTACTGGATACAGCGCCAGACTTTATCTATTCGATGAATCTCTTATTAAAGAGACATAAAAAGCCTTTAATTAGGGATTGTGAAATAAGAACAAGTGTTACAGATGGATCAGAAGGACTTTTGAAAAAGGGTCTTGGCATAGATTCAACACATAAAGACTTTTTCGATATAAAGGATGAATACTTAGATATCTATTACGAAAATATTGCAAAAAAGACGAGTGTCTTTAAAGGCCTTAACGAGGTTTTAAGCGCCTGCGAAAAAAATTCCATCCCGTGGGGAATAGTCACAAACAAGCCTTCTAAGTACACAAATCATTTACTTGAAAAGATGCTACTCTCCAACCGATCTGCTGTAACTATCTGTCCCGAGCACACGAAAAAATCAAAACCGGACCCCGAACCTTTGATCCTAGCGTCTAATTTGTTATCCGTTGCTCCGAGAGATTGTTTGTTTATTGGTGATCACATTAGAGATATACAAGCCGGGAACAGTGCTGGAATGAGAACGATTGCTGCGGGTTGGGGTTATGTAAAAGAAGATTCTGATATCGAAAAGTGGGATGCAACCTTTATACAAACGCGGTCAGAAACACTATTTGATTTACTATTNACTAANGCAAAAAAATCANAGTCAAATGAACANTAACNAAGATGCTTTAAACTTCACTCCAACACAAGGTTTGTTATTAAACAAGGTTGTCTTGATAACAGGTGCGACTGGTGGAATCGGTGAGGCATTATCAATAAAGTGNGCTCAACTTGGAGCAACGGTCATTATTAGTGGAAAATCAATACAAAACCTTGAAGCACTCCATAAAAAGATCTACGCGCAAGGCTTCATTGAACCACTAATTTATCCTGCCGATCTTGAAGGTGCATCAAAAAGTGACTTCGAAGCACTAGCATCAACGATAGAGGAGAGGTTTGGTCATCTTGACGGACTTATTTTAAATGCTGCGATTTTGGGGGATCTGACCCCCCTTGATGGTTACTCTCAAGCAAAATGGAATCAAGTTATTAAAGTAAATGTTACATCTCAATTTCTCATGACTCAGTGCCTAATNCCCGTGCTTAAAAAAGCATCAAGCGCGTCCGTTATCTTTTCAAGCTCCAGTGTTGGGCGAATCGGAAAAGCATATTGGGGTGCCTACTCAATCTCGAAGTTTGCAATAGAAGCATTGGTTCAAATTTGGGCATCAGAGCATGAGAATGTCTCGTCCATAAGGTTTAATGCAGTGAATCCAGGAGCGACACAAACAAGAATGCGCGCAATGGCATATCCTGCGGAGAATCCCAGGATGCTGCCTAAACCATCTCAAATTATAAACCCCTATCTTTATTTACTGAGCGAGGAAAGTCTTAAAATAAGTGGACAAAGTCTAAATGCTCAATTGAAGTAAGATTTACCTTTTTCTCAATCTCACCCCTTGAGATCTCAACCTCCTCTCATTTCTCACTTGATTGTCTTTCTTATCTCTCATCCCGGGAGAAGAAATAGTTAAATTCACAGATGTNCCAAGTTTTTTAACGTCTTCAATGGAAAGTTCAAGATAATTTCCCGGCCTTATAAAGGGTTGTAGCTCAATAGGGCCATANGCTATCCGCTTTAATCGACTAATTTCAAAACCCTGTGATTCCCATAATCTTCTGACCTCCCGATTTTTCCCACCCTCAAGAGTCACTTTAAACCAATTATTTAAACGTTTTTCACCATCAGCGGCACCTTTATTTCGCTCGATTGTTTTAAATTTAGCTTGCTCATCATCAAGTAATACTCCTTTTTTGAGAATATCAATATCGCTCTGATTGACATCGCCAAATACTCTAACAAGATATTTTCTTTCTACTTGGTATCGCGGATGCATTAATCGATTTGCTAACTCACCATTGGTTGTAAAAAGAAGCAGACCGGTCGTATTGATATCAAGTCGCCCTACGGAAATCCATTTAGCTCTTTTTAAAGAAGGTAGATTATCAAAAACAGTTGGTCTACCCTTTGGATCCTCATTGGAAGATATTTCGCCCTCAGGTTTATTNTAAACAATTACTTGTGTTCTAAATATTTTCGCTGTTTCAATTTTGTTNCCATCCAAGTAAATTAAATCTTTNTTAGAAACTCGATCCCCAACCTTTGCCAAAGAATTATTTAATTTTATTCTTCCATCAAAGATCCAACTCTCTATTTCGCGTCGAGATCCGTAGCCCATATTTGCTAAAACTTTTTGTAATTTCTGATCCATGGCCCGATATTCAATCTTTTATAAATTAACTTAAATTAACGTAACTAACTTATTCAGTGAAATATTAATTCTCAGGCTCTATTNAGCCAGATTGAACATCAATCTGAGAATCTTCATCAGCTGAAGAGAGGCTATCAACTGGCATTAACAGCTCAAGCGCAGGATCCACATCTGTAAAATCCTTTATTTCAGCTAGAGAGGGAAGTTGATCTAAACTTTTTAGATTAAAATAATCTAAAAATTCTTTAGTAGTTGCCAAAAGCTCCGGTTTCCCAGGAACATCCCGATGACCAACTACGCGTATCCAGCCTCGCTCATCTAAAACCCTAATAATATCCGAGCTTACGCTTACACCTCTTACAGATTCAATATCTCCTCTTGTTGTCGGCTGACGATATGCAATCAAGACCAACGTCTCTAGCATAGCTCTAGAAAACTTTTTAGGTTTCTCCTCCCAAACCCTACTCACCCAAGCTGACAAGCTTTGTTTAGTCTGAAAACGATATCCACTTGATACTTTTACCAATTCAAATCCTTTATCTCTGCAATCAGTAGTTATTTCATCAAGCGCTGCTCTGATTTCATCTCTATGAGGT
>PALW01000025.1 GCA_002710745.1 Porticoccaceae bacterium | reverse complement strand
CCTGATCGAATTCGGTTCTGACGTGCTTCTACTGATTCAATTTCTTCAACAACCAAGCCCAGTCTATGAGAGGGCATATCTCCAGCCAGACGGATATCCTCGTCACCATCTAAGGACCCTACTTCTACCTCGAGCTTTCTTTTTCTGCCTTCGCGATAAACTTCAACATCTACTCTAGTCCCTGGAGAAATCAATCCGACAACATGAGGTAAATCGCCAGACCGAAGAATTGCATTTCCATCAATCGTTACAATAATATCTCCATCTAAAATACCCCCTATATCCGCTGCACTCCCTCTCGTCACTTGACTCACAGCAGCACCCATTGGACCTGGCAGTCCGAGTGCCTCAGCAAGATTTTTATCAACATCTGTTATGCTCACGCCCAGAAAGCCGCGATTTACCTTTCCATTATCCTTAAGCTGATCGACAACGTTTCTTGCAATGCTCACAGGTATAGAAAAAGATAAGCCAACTGAGCCCCCTGTTGGTGAATATATTTGTGAATTGATACCAACAACTTTTCCGTTCAAGTTAAAAAGAGGTCCTCCGGAATTTCCACGATTGATGGCCACATCTGTTTGGATAAACGGGACATAGTTTTCTCCTTGCTCAGTAGGCAAACTTCTTCCCAAAGCACTAACAATTCCCGCGGTGACTGAATAATCAAGTCCAAATGGCGAGCCAATTGCTATAACCCAAGATCCAACCTTTATATTTTCCGACTCTGCGAACTCCAAGCTTGGCAGACCCTCAGCTTCAATTTTTAACAACGCGAGGTCAGACCGCCGATCTGAACCAATTACTTTCGCCATATATTCACTGCGATCAGCGAACTGGACCTGTATTTCATCAGCATCGCTAACTACATGATGATTCGTCAATATATATCCATCACCTGATATAACAAATCCTGAACCCATAGTTCTTGCTGGTCGGGTTGGTCGTCGTCTCTGCTCAAGGAGCTCTCGGAAAATTTCTGGCATTTGACCTTGCATGGATCCCTGATTTGACTCCTTCTGAATACTGACAGTATTTATTTTTACCACCGCCGGAGCTACTGCGTCAACAAGATCTGTAAAGTCAGGTAAAGCTGAGTTTACCCTGCCACTAAAAATACTTATTAAAACGATCAACCATAATATTTTTGTCTTACTCTTTTTTTTATCAGTCATTACTTATTACCCAAAATTCTCAAATCTTACGACTTCCTACGTAGTTAAATTTTTGTTAGATGCTTTTATCACTGGTTTCATAAGTTCTCCAGAGTTGGTCGAGCTTGTTAGAATCAAAATTCCTTTTGAACCTCTTCATTAACCTTTTAAAGCTCTTAGTTCCAAAAATCAGAGCATAATAAATTACTTACTAAACTCGAAAAATCGCAGACATTATTAATCTATTTAGTTTTTTTGATATCTCGAATAGATTCGCTACGAATATCAAGGGAGGACTTTAGATTCTTATAATTCAAATTTGATTTATCATGGATTGAAATAACACGAATCACATAAGGCTTAACTCTCTTTGGCGCTTTAACTGGACCCAGATTACGTTCAGAGTTTGCTTGCCTAAGATTGACGTCCCTATTTAAACTCCAACCGATCGGATACTGCTGAACGGGACCTTTAACATCCACATTTGATATTTCTGCTTCATAAGACATCTGAATTGGGGAAGGTATATCGTTAATAGTAAAATTTTGAACTCCTAGAATCGTTAAGAATGCGAATGATGCAGCTATTCCAATTTGACTCAATGATTCAAAAACACTTCTTTTAAATCTGGTATTTTCAGACCAGTCTGTTTCAGTGGAGGCTAGAGATTGAAGAACATTGTCACTTACATCTGGGTAATTCGAAACATCTGTGTCAACTGATTCAGAAATGCGCCAATAGTTTTTCCATACTTTCCTGATCTCAGAATTTTTACTTGCGCTTACAATAGATTTAAATATTCTTTTTTCTTCGAATACAGAAGCTTCTCCGTCCTTGAACGAAGAAAGCGACTCATAAATACTGTCCTCTTTTTTATCTCTCATGTAACTTCACTCTTTAACCAACATAATGTATGACCAGGCATTTTTCATTAAGTTCCCAATTCATAGAACATTTAGATTTTTATTAATAACATCATCGACTATTTCTCTAGCTCTAAATATACGAGATCTTATAGTGCCGACCGGACACTTCATAATAGATGCAATTTCCTCATATGATAAGGCCTCATATTCTCGCAAAGTAATTGCCATCCTCAAATCCTCAGGCAANTCTGAAATAGAGTTTTTAATTATAGACTCAAGCTCTGAAGTCATAATATTACTCTCTGGCGTCGAGGTGTCTTCTGGATGAAGATAATCGCTCTCTTGAATATCTACGTCACTAAATACCGGTCGCCTTGACTTCGATACCAAATAATTCTTCGCCGTATTAACGCCAATACGGTACAGCCAAGTATAGAACTCACTATCTCCCCGAAAATTATGGAGGGCACGATATGCCTTCAAAAAAGTCTCCTGCGCAATATCAGGGACGTCATCAAAGTTGCTTACATACTTCGCAATAATTGATTGCAATCTATTTTGGTACTTTATAACTAACAAATCAAAAGCTCCAATATTTCCCTTTTGAGCCTCTTTCACTAATTGCAAATCAGTTTTATCTGCCATCTCATTTTAACTCTTCTTAAAGGAAATCTATTCTAGACATTGGTCTAATTAACTTCGCTTAAAGCGNTTNNAAAAATATTGACTAATCAATTTNAAGTAAGTTCAGATCTAANTGCGTATAATATCACTTCAGAAATAAAAAATAATAAATGCGCCCATGAAACAAATTTTTCAATTTGATGTTCTTATAATTGGTTCTGGTGTTGCCGGTTTAGCTTGTGCGCTCAAACTCGACAAAAATTTATCAGTTGCGTTGATCAGCAAAGGATCTCTGGTCGATGGATCCTCTTGGCTAGCCCAAGGAGGTATTGCTGCAGTTCTCGATGAAGAGGATAGCATTGAGGCACATGTTGATGACACACTNATAGCAGGTGATGGTTTGTGTCATAAAGATACCGTTAAATTTGTAGTCGAAAACGGTCAAAAAACAATTCGATGGCTCGTAGATCAAGGAGTCTTATTTACAAAAGATAAATCCAATAAGAATTTCCATCTTGGGCAAGANGGTGGCCATAGCTTTAGAAGAATTCTTCACAGCGCAGATGCCACAGGNAAAGCAATAACGAGAGCACTTATTCAAAAAGTAAAAGAAGCAAGTAATATACAAATTTTTGAAGAGCACTGCGCTGTTGATTTAATCACTCAAGAAGACAGCACCACGAATCGAATGAAATGCGTAGGAAGTTATTTATTAAACTTAAAATCATCCGAAATTGGCCTTTTTCAGGCAAAAACTGTCGTTTTAGCCTCTGGAGGTGCGAGTAAAGCATACTTGTATACAAGCAATCCTGATGGTGCTAGCGGTGATGGAATCGCAATGGCCTGGCGAAAAGGATGCAGAGTCGCGAATATGGAATTTAACCAATTTCATCCAACATGTCTCTTCAATGCTGACGCTAAGTCTTCTCTTATTACAGAGGCAATTCGTGGAGAGGGAGGTATTCTCCTTCTACCCAACGGAGAGAGATTTATGAATAAATTCCATAAAGATGGAGAGCTCGCTCCAAGAGATGTAGTTGCCAGAGCTATAGATCACGAAATGAAAAGAATCGGGTGTGATTGTTTGTATCTAGATATAAGCCATAGAGAGTCATCTTTTATAAAAGAATCTTTCCCAAATGTTTATGAGGAGTGCCTAAAGTATGGTGTNGATATAACCAAGGACAAAATTCCAGTGGTTCCAGCCGCACACTATACATGTGGGGGTGTAATTGTCTCGAAAGATGGTCAGACTGATCTNTCAAATTTGTATGTAATAGGTGAGAGCTCTTTTACAGGCTTGCATGGGGCAAACAGAATGGCAAGCAACTCGCTACTCGAATGCCTTGTTTACGCAGAATCCTCAGCGANTAGCATAAATTATCGTCTACCTGAAATAAGTTTACCTTTTGAAATTCCACAGTGGGATGAATCACGTGTCATTCACTCTGATGAGAATNTCGTAATCTCACATAACTGGGACGAATTAAGGAGATTTATGTGGGATTATGTCGGGATTGTCCGAACAAAAAAGAGACTTCTGCGTGCGGCTAACAGAATCGAGCTTCTTCAAAATGAAATTCAAGAATTTTATAAAAATTTCAGTATTTCTCGAGATCTTATAGAATTGAGAAATCTAGCGTCAGTCTCACAACTCATCATAAAATCAGCACAACAAAGGAAGGAGAGCCGGGGTCTTCACTATACAATTGATTTNCCAGATAAATCCAAATTTGCCAAAGACACAATTTTAGTACCTGTAAATTTTGCGGGCCAAGAAATATTTATTAGCAGCTAGCAAATATGGCTCAAATATGAATGTCTATATCACCTCATTTGGGTTGAAGTGCATCCAGGATTACATCAATTATCCTCTTGGAAGTTGAGCTCTCTGGAGGCATTTTCTTGACTAACCAATTGTATAAATCTTGGTCTTCNCATTCTAATAAAACATCAAATCTTAATTTATCCTGATCTGATAATTTTTCGTAATGCGTCTCGACAAAACGAGACAAAAGGATATCAAGCTCAAGCATACCCCGCCGACATGCCCAAATAAGTCTATTTTTTTCCATAACAAGGTATTAGAATTTAAAAGTTAAAGTATAGCCCATAAACTGCTAGGTACAGATAACTTTGGATTGGAAAAGTTTACTATCAAATCATTCAAAAGATATTAACCAGCATAATATCCTAGAAACTAATTCTGAAACTGGTGAAAAAGCTTCTCTTTTTTTTAAAAACAAAGCAGTCTGCACTCAAGAATCAGGCTACATACTAGTGGAGGGTCCTGATGCAGAGGTATTTTTGCAAGGCCAAGTGACTTGTGATGTAAGTAATGTAGTCCAAGGTGCATCCGTGAATGGAGCTCATTTAAATCCTCAAGGGAAAGTAATATTTTCATTTCTATTATCAAAATTAAAAAAAGGGCTGATTATTCTGGATGTAAATAAACCAATATTAGCAACTGCAATGTCAAGTTTAGAACAATATGCTGTTTTCTCAAAAGTCACGCTCTCACTTTCTGAGAATTTTTATTCCTTTTTAATATCATCCAAGGCCAGTGATGATTTACCAAAACTTACTGAATATTCATCCATACAAAAATTGTCAAAAGGAATAATTTACTCAATCGTGCCTAAAACACTCTTCANCAAATGGTTTGATCTAATTAAAGATGACATCACGCTGATACATAATGATACTTCTCGATNCATACGAATTAATGCTGGGCTAACAGACATATATCCAGAAACCTCTTCAAAGTTCATACCTCAAGTGTTGAATTATGATTTGAANAATTTCATAAGCTTTGAAAAAGGGTGCTACACNGGTCANGANATCGTTGCAAGAACTCATTATCTTGGGAAAGCAAAAAAACGGGTAAGTTTGTGGGAAATAAAAATAAGCAAAAATATAAATTTAAATGAGAAGCTGTTTAACTGCGAAAAAGTAGCGATAGCAACGGTCGTGGACTCGATTCGCTCGAGCGAAAAAAGTCTACGTGCACTATTAGTTACAGCCGAAGAAAATAGGGAGACAACAGAAATGTTCTTAGATGACANNGGCGTAGTAGCAGTAAAACGTTTAGACTTCGCATAAGGTATATGCAAGACCATGTTAGCGACTAGCATGACGAGTTGGCTTAGTGTAAATCAGCTTTTACTTACTATTGTAGGCTTTCTATCTTTATTCATCTTTTTTGCAAGTATTCTAAGTCTTCCTTGGCTTGTTTCTAAAATCCCTGAGGATTACTTTTTAAAAGAAACAAGCCGGTTTATCTTTTGGCGAAACCAGTTTCCATACATTTGGCCTTTGATAATCATAATTAAGAATGCTATCGGCGTTTTAATGCTAATTTCAGGNCTTGTTATGCTCGTAACGCCCGGTCAAGGCATTCTNACNATTTTNATTGGTATGATTATGCTGGATTATCCAAAAAAGTCGATGATTGAAAAAAAAATTATTTTAAATAAATCAGTTTTACCAAAATTAAATTGGTTGCGNCACAAAGTTAACAAGAATCCAATTATAAATCCGGATAACAGAAAGAATTAGCTATAGTCTTGTGAGCCTTAACCCACCTTTGATATCCCAAATCACTTCATGTCCATATTTAGGATCCTTAGGTATATTTCTGGCAAGAATTAAACTTATAAGTGACATCATGGCGCCCATAAGAAATACCAGTTTAGGTGAAAACAGCCAAACTAAGCCAAAACTTACAGGTATAAAAACAGCAGCGATATGATTTATAGTGAAAGCCACGCCCGCCGTAGAGGCGATATCTGAAGGATCTGCTATTTTCTGAAAATAAGTTTTAATGGCAATGGCAAGGGAAAAAAATAAATGGTCGAGCACATACAGGGCTCCTGCCATAATTGCACTATCAACATAAGCGTANGCGAAGAAAATTAAAAATAAGCCACAATACTCAAACGTTAAGGCGCTTCTCTCNCCAACCTTACCGACCAGTCTTCCAATTTTCGACGCAAATATCCAATTGAATGTATGGTTAATAATAAACAAAATTGCAATGTCTGAGACACTGTATTTGAATTTTTCGACCATCAAAAAGGCAGCAAAAACAACAAATATTTGTCGACGAGCACCACTCATAAACGTAAGCGCGTAATATAACCAATAACTTCTTTTGAGAACCAAGTTCTTTTTTTGANTAACTTTACCTTCAAANAAGGGTGCTCCAAACCACATGAATACAGTCAAGAGCAAACAAACAACGCCAGATATTAGATATATTATTTCAAAACCGAGGGAGAGATACTCTTGAGAGAACCAGATNAAAAGATATGTTAAAAGAGACGTCAAAGATGTTATAGCAATAAGCTTACCTAACACCTCAGGAGTCTCGCTGACACTCAACCATTGGAGAGACAANGATTGCTTCACAGTCTCAAAGTAGTGGAAACCCGCTGACATCAGCAAAGTCGTGCAGTATAAGCCTATTTCAGAGGGGAAAAATCCGGTTAATAACACGCCTATTCCCAACATAATTAGCGAAAAATAAGCAAATTTTTGTTCCCTGATTAAAAGTAAGACAAAAATAGTCGTGAAAGCCAGAAAACCAGGTATCTCTCGAATACTTTGCAAAATACCGATCTCTCTTCCNGAAAACTCTGCTCGTTCAACGACGAAATTATTTAGCAAGACCATCCAGGTTGCAAAAGCTAGNGTCATTGCAATTGACATCATATANAGGAGATATTTTGGATTATTTAAAAATCTTGGCTTCATATTATTAATCTTTACACCTTTAACTCNTACTGGACATCAGTTAGATCGAGAATCGACCAATCAACAATATCCCTATTTTGCTCCTGAAGGAACTTGTTCGCCTTCGAAAAATGTTTGCAGCCAAAAAAACCAGTTCTTGCTGAAAANGGTGATGGATGTGGGGCAGACATCACCAAATGTTTTGATTTATCTANAAGATTATTAAATTTATTTGCATTCATCCCCCAAAGCATAAAGACACAACTGGTTAACTGATCATTTATAATTTTTACAATGAATGATGTAAANGTTTCCCAACCAATATTTTTATGTGAGTTGGGTAAACCTTCCTCAACGGTTAAAACGGTGTTTAACAATAATACGCCCTGCTTGCACCAACCGCTCAAGCATCCAGTTTTTGGAATCTCAATCTGCATATCTGANGACAATTCTTTGAATATATTCGTCAAAGATGGCGGGATCCTTTGACCCTTGTTGACAGAGAATGCAAGNCCATTTGCCTTATTTTCACTATGATANGGATCCTGACCAATTATAATGATTTTTGTTTCTTTAAACTCCACAAATGAAAGAGAAGCAAATATCTGATCCAATGGTGGATATATTTGTCTGTTTGATAAATATCGATCACTTAGAGAGTGAGTCAGATCCGCAAAATATTGCTTTTCAAATTCTTGTTCCAGTAATTGTCTCCAAGAGGGTCTTATTTTGTCTTGTGCTTTTTTTAATAGATTGGACATATTATTTGGTGAGAAACATNTGAGAACAATAGTTTATCATTAACTTAAAACTAACATTTTTGTTTGTAAATCTCTNCATTAAACCTAATGCTCTTTTTGATAATTTTGCAAAATCTTACGAACAGTCTAAAATCCAATGCCTNCCGTAGGTTTTAACATCNGTAGTATATAGGTTTATAAATGGNNAAAAATCAACAGATAGTTTTTAATCCTGTTGCAGCGCCGGTATTTTGGTGGCTGCTGCTGTGTGCAATTGTTATCTATGGAATGATCCTATTGGGCGGGGTGACCAGGCTGACTGATTCAGGTCTCTCAATGGTTGATTGGAAGCCGATTATGGGTGTTATCCCTCCTCTATCACAAGCTGATTGGCAGGAAATGTTCCTGAAATATCANCAATATCCGGAATACAAGAAAACAAATTTCCAAATGACACTATCTGAATTCAAGCCTATATTCATGTATGAGTACCTTCATCGAGTATTAGGGAGAATCATTGGCTTAATTTTTTTCGTGCCTCTAATTATTTTTTCTGTGCGTAAGCAAATTCCATCGGCGTTAATGCCCAGACTCTATGGNCTATTNATTCTTGGTGGNTTGCAGGGACTACTTGGCTGGTACATGGTTAAAAGTGGNCTTGTTGATGATCCAAACGTNAGTCAGTATCGATTAACATCGCACCTAGGCATGGCGATACTCATTTACAGCATAATTATCTGGACACTCTTTGACCTAGGTACTGACCATAAGCATGTTGTGAGCCCTGGTATCAAACGTACATCACTGCTTCTAAGCGCGCTGATTTTTCTGATGATTTTGTCCGGAGGATTGGTCGCTGGAACAAGAGCAGGGATACCCTTCCCAACTTGGCCGCTNATGGGAGAAACATTTATNCCAAAAGAGATTTATACTCTGAATCCCATATGGTTGTCTGCATTCGAGGACATGGCGACCATACAGTTTAATCACAGAATATTCGCGTACGTTTTAACAGTACTAATAACGGGGTTTGTAGTTATGATACTAAGAAGTAATGTGCCACAATTCATGAAGTATAGCGCCGTGTTATTCCTAGCTATCTTGATTCTCCAGNTTGTTTTAGGAATAAGCACTCTGCTGATGTATATTCCAATACCAGTCGCGGCCGGACACCAGATAGTTGCAGTTGCGTTGCTATCGATATCATTGTTTCTCAGCCACTGCTGCTTGCACAGAAGAAAATTAGTTATGACTCGGGTCGCATATGGGGAAACAAAATCACATCTTTGATAGAGCTTGAATTTGTAAATAGCATAACGAGCCTATCTATACCAATACCTTCTCCAGCCGTTGGAGGCATTCCGTACTCCAAAGCTCTGATATAATCNTCNTCAAAGTACATCGCTTCTTGATCACCTAACTTTTTTTCNTTCACTTGATGCTTAAATCTTTCAGATTGATCTTCTGGATCATTTAACTCGGAAAATCCATTAGCTATTTCTTGACCCGCCACAAAAAATTCAAATCGATCAGTAACAAAAGAATTTTCATCATTTAGTCTCGCTAGCGGGGAGACTTCGGCGGGATACATAGTAATAAAAGTGGGCTTAATTAATTTTTGCTCGACTGTCTTCTCGAAAATCTCGATCTGTATTTTACCCAATCCCCAGCTTGGCTTTATATCGCAACCNAGATCTCTCAAAAATTCGCTTGCCTCATCAATAGAATTTAAAGTTTGAGCCCTAAGAGAAGAATTAAATTTAAGAATTGAGTCGAAAACTGATATTCGCTCAAATGGTTCATTCAAATTTAAAGATATAGTTTCATCTATGGTCTGTTCGTTGCCCACCGAAATCTTTATGTCTTCTGTTCCTAAAACATTAATAGCAGCACCTTTTATCAAATCTTCAGTCAAATCCATCATATCAATGTAAGTCGCATATGCCTGATAAAANTCAAGCATCGTGAATTCTGGATTATGTCGAGTAGATAATCCCTCATTTCTAAAGTTTCTATTTATTTCGTATACTCGGTCATAGCCTCCAACAATCAATCTTTTCAAATANAGTTCTGGTGCAATCCGCATAAACATATCGATATCCAGTGAATTATGATGCGTCACAAATGGTCTAGCCACGGCACCTCCTGGTATTGTTTGTAGCATTGGAGTCTCCACTTCAGAAAACCCCAATTCATTAAAAAACGTTCGTATGTAGTTGACTAATTTCGATCTAATATCGAATACTCTTCGCACTTCAGGATTCACAATTAAATCAACATACCTCTGCCTATATCGAAGCTCTTGATCAGCTAACCCATGAAACTTGTCTGGTAACGGCCTCAATGACTTAGTTAGCAATACACAATCTTCCATATCAACATACAGATCTCCTTTGCCTGATCTATATAGCCTACCTCGAACACCAATTATGTCTCCGAGATCTAGACTCTTCGCGAATTTTCTTGCATTTTTATTGACATATAACTGTATCACTCCAGTACTATCCTGAAGCACCAAAAATGCACCTCGGTTTCTAGTCAATCTACCCCCGAGAGCATAAAGATCCGACATAGCCTCTAATTCAGATTTTGATGTCCGGATAAATTTTTCTTGCAATTCTGAAGCGTTTGTATNGGGCTTGAAGTTGTTNGGAAAGGCNACTTTTTTATTTTCCCGAATGGTCAGNAGCTTAGCACGCCTCTCAGCGATCAAACGATTTTCATCTTCTTCATTATTCTTATTCATAATCAATTATAGTCCTGCTTTTAAAGATTCAACGATAAATTGATCCAAGTTACCATCTAAGACAGCTTGTGTATTTCGAGTTTCGATATTTGTTCGCAAATCCTTTACTCGTGAATCATCTAATACATATGATCTTATTTGGCTTCCCCAACCTATGTCTGACTTACTATCCTCACTTTTTTGAGCTAAATCTTTNCTTTTCTGAATTTCAATTTCATACAATTTTGCGCGCAACATCTGCCAACACTTATCTCTATTCTGATGTTGCGATCTCTGACTTTGACTCTGCACNACCACTCCACTTGGAATATGCGTGAGTCTAACAGCTGAATCCGTTTTATTCACATGTTGNCCCCCNGCACCTGAAGAGCGATAAGTGTCTGTTCGAACATCTGANACGTCTANTTCAATATCAATATCATTATCTATTTCGGGNGAGACGAAAATTGCTGCAAAAGATGTGTGTCTGCGATTACCAGAATCAAAAGGAGATTTTCGAACCAAACGATGAACCCCTATTTCAGTTCTGAGCCAACCAAATGCATACTCACCTGACACCTCCAAGGTGGCGCTTTTAATACCAGCAACGTCACCGGGTGAATGTTCAACTAGATCTACTTTAAAGCCCTTTGCTTCGCACCAACGTAGATACATTCGNAGTAACATCTCAGCCCAATCTTGAGCTTCTGTCCCACCTGATCCTGATTGTATATCGAGAAATGCTGAATTAATGTCCATTTCACGAGAAAACATGCGCCTAAACTCTAAGTTCTCTAGTTTACTGTCAAGAATTTTTATATCCAATTCCAGAGCACTCAGGCCTGCATCATCATTTTCCTCTAAAACCATTTCAAGCAACTCGCCGATTTCCGCGAGATTTGTTGAGATATCTGAAATCGTGCTCACCACAGTTTCTAACTTGGATCGTTCTTTACCTAATTTTTGAGCATAATCTTGATTATTCCAGATGTCTGGCTCGCCCAACTCCAATTCAACTTCTTGAAGGCGTTCCGCNTTGGAGGCATAGTCAAAGATACCCCCTTAAGAGCTCCACTCTNGCATTCAAATCATCTAGCTTATTTTTAAATGAAGTTATTTCCATATGATTACGACGATATCTAAATTCCAATTCTTTTAGCGAGCCATCAGGTGTCAAGTATACTCACATAATCCANTGATCACATTACTNCTTTGAAATTTATAATTTTATGAAGCCAAATAGTTATTGGATATTAATCTTAAAAACCTGTTTAATTCTTCTACAATGAATCTNAAAAACTTAATAAAAANAACAAGTATCTTTTTTTTGCTTCTCTTAAGTCTATATATGCTTTTTTGGCCAGTTCCGATTGATCCAGTGCCATGGCAAGCGCCATATGACAAAGGTCTTACAGGCAAATTTAAAGCTAACGATTCATTAAGTAATCTTGAAATAATAATGGTTCCGGATCTCACTGGGCCAGAGGACTTAGCACTTTCGAACAATGAAATTTTTGCCTCAACAAGAGAGGGGTGGATAATTAAATATAATCAACAAACTGGCGCTGTAACTAAATGGGTTAATACTCAGGGTAGTCCACTAGGAATAACTTTTGACAAAAAAAATAATCTTATCGTAGCGGATGCCTACCTTGGACTCCTTAAAATTTCTCCAAATGGGCAAATTTCTGTCCTGACTAAGATGGTGAATGGTGATGAAATTCGATATGCCGATGACGTGGATGTAACTAAAAGTGGGAAGATTATTTTTAGCGATGCTTCAACTAAATTCAGCGCTAAATTCGGTGGTACATACAAAGCNAGTTTGTTGGACATCGCAGAGCACGGCGGTCANGGAAGGATTTTANTTTATGATCCTTCTGATAANACGACAAAAGTTTTAATGGATAACTTAAATTTTGCAAATGGTGTTGCCCTGGATAAAGAAAGCAACTTCTTTCTGACAACAGAAACTGGCTCTTATCAAATACACAAATATTGGTTAAAAGGAGATAAGGCTGGTTCCTCCGAGATAATAATTAATAACNTGCCAGGCTTCCCTGATAATATTGTAAGAGGTCAAAATGGTCGATTCTGGGTAGGCTTNGTGTCACCCAGAAGTAAAATCATTGATGCTCTTTCGAATTTTCCAAAACTGCGAAAAGTAGTGCAGAGGTTACCTGAATTTCTGCGCCCAAGTGCGACATATTACAGTCATGTTTTTGCTTTAGATGAAGATGGCAATGTTTTAATCACGCTCCAAGATCCAATTGGCAAATATCATACAAATACNGGTGCGTTAGAGACAGATCAATGGCTCTATATAAGCTCCTTACAATCAAAAAATCTTGCAAGANTAANTAAGAAATATCTNAACTTTGAGGGTAAAGATGACTAAAAGNNATACATTTAGCTCATTTGTTACAGCAATANGTAATCATTTCTCGGACCATTTTTATGCTAANAANATCGATATCTTCAATTACTGCCAGCCNACTCCACTCGAGGAGCCCAACCTTGTTCATATCAATCAATCANTCTGCGAAGATCTTAATTTAAATCCTGATATTTTTAACTCCGAAAGAGCCCTGAAATTAATGTCAGCAGATACTTCAAATACAAACCTGAAACCAACTTCAGTTGTTTATTCAGGACATCAATTTGGGACCTGGGCCGGTCAACTCGGTGATGGAAGAGCAATCACTCTTGGAGAGATTCCTGTCAAAAACCATAGTGCAAACCGAGAGGTTCTGTGGGATATTCAGCTAAAAGGCGCGGGACTTACTCCCTACTCCAGATTTGCTGATGGAAGAGCTGTGCTTCGGTCGACTATTCGAGAATATCTTTGCTCTGAGGCTATGCATGGACTGAGAATACCGACGACAAGAGCGCTTTGCCTCGTGTCCAGTAATACACAAGTTCAAAGAGAAAAATCTGAAGCTGCAGCAATACTATGCAGAGTTGCACCAAATCATATTCGATTTGGCTCATTAGAACACTTTCATTATTTAAATGACTTTGATTCAGTGCGGCAGTTACTTGATTACATCATTAATCGCCACTTCCCTGATTGGGATTCTCGAGAGGACAGATATGAAAAACTTTTCAAAAGTATTGTAATCAGCACAGCGTATTTGATAGCACAATGGCAGTCAGTTGGTTTCTGTCATGGCGTCCTAAATACCGATAATATGTGCATTCTAGGTCAGACTCTTGACTATGGACCTTTCGGATTTCTTGACAGATATGATCCTCAGTGGATTTGTAATACNTCAGACTATAATGGCAGGTACTCCTTTTNTAATCAGCCCTCAATCGGNCTGTGGAATCTCAATGCACTTGCTATATGTTTTTCAAGTCTCCTCTCTCGAGAAAAAATAATCTCGATACTAAAATTATATGAGCCCACCCTGATTACTAAGTATCAAAATATAATGAGCAATAAATTAGGCATCAAATATAAGAAATCAAATCATAAATTAGTTGATGATTTACTNAAAATTTTGCAAAAGAACCAGGTGGACTATACATTCTTTTTTAGACAGCTTAGCTATACACAATCGCTTAGCGATGAATTACTCAGGCTTTTTAATGAAAAGGAAACTATCAAAATTTGGTTTAAAAATTATCAATCGCTATTGAACCAAGAAAAAGGCTCGAAAGTTCCAAACATATCNATGTTAAAAGTTAATCCCAAGTTCACTCTCAGGAACCATATAGCACAAAGGGCAATTACCAATGCAGANCGAGGTGATTTTAGTGAATTAAAAACGATAGAAACTCTAATTCAGTCACCATTTGATGAACACCAAAATTATTATAATTATTCTTTACCTTTGCCAGATGAACTGCATTCAGAGCGNTTGAGCTGCTCATCNTAATGAGAGGAAATAGAGTTNGCTTTTAAATAGCTAGAAAATTAGAATCAGGCGACTATACTTGTTNTTTAAGATTNTAGGCGAGATTTAAACATGAAAGAATTTAATTTCCCAGGCCATTTTATATTTACGTCTGGCACAAATTTTAAACTAACCTTAATATTTTTACTGGCTTTTACCTTCAATAATTCACTTTCAGCTGAAGGAGAGCCNGACATATCGCTCGAGGTGCATAAAACTTCCTATTGCGGATGCTGTAAAAAATGGATAAGCCATGCGCAAGAGGCTAACATAAATGTCATCGAGACCAATCATGAGAATCTTGATGTTATCAAAGACAAATTTGATATTAGCTCAAAACATAAATCTTGCCATACGAGCGTCTCAAAAGATGGTTTTGTCTTCGAGGGACATGTGCATGCAGCGGCGATCAAGAAATTCCTTGCAGACCCCATTCCCAATTCTATGGGCCTAACTGTTCCAGGTATGCCTGTTGGATCACCCGGNATGGAGTTTGATAACAGAAATGACGATTACGAAATACTTGTCATGTTTAAAAATGGAAAAGAAGAAGTTTATATGCACTCAACGGAACTTGATTAGTTTTTACCAAACAAACATGAATTTTATATGAAATATCTAGCGACGTTAATAATAGNGATGTACTCAGCATCCTCTATNGCAGCAAATGACATTTTTTTTATTTTTCGGGAATCAGATGGGTCTACAAATTGGCAGTATGTTGCAAACACATCAAGCAGCCTTCTCATTATTGCTCTATCTTTTGCTCTAATTAAAGTAGTTCTTGGTCAGCGAAAAATAACATCTTTCAATCAAAAATTAATCGAAATTAAAAAGAATTTGGAATTACGTGTGTCCGAGAGGACTGCGACTCTCCAAGATGCAAATGAAAGACTATCCCAAAGCAATATAGCGCTTGAAACCGAAATAAAAAAGCATTTAACCACCACAACACAATTGAAAAATTCTGAGGCATACATAATTGANGTTTTAAAATCTATGCCATTAATGCTTATTGGGCTAGATAAGGATAATTATATAACCCAATGGAATCCAAAAGCTGAGGAAATATCGGGTCTTTCAAGCGGTGATGTCCTAGGGCGGTACTTGTGGGACGCTTATCCTGATATTACCGTTAACCCTGAGAAAATCGCTGAAGCCCAAAGCAAAAAAGCAACGGTGTCTATTAAATATAGTCAAAANGGGCAATATCATTTTGATATCTTGATCTATCCATTACGAGAAAATTCCGCCACAGGAGTTGTCTTACTCCTGGATGACATAACACAACGCGTGAACTCTGAAACTCAATTAATACATAAAGACAAGATGGCTTTAATGGGGGAATTAGCATCTACTATGGCTCATGATGTCAACCTTCCAATTAAAAAGATGTCGGTTTCCGTGAAAACAGCTCGATCTCAACTGGCTAAAGAGACTTTTGAAAAATCAGAAGTAATGGAAGAGTTGGAAAATTCGCTTATTGGAGCACAGCAAGCACGATCGGTTGTCGAAAATCTAATACATTTTTCAAGCGGCGGCACTCAGCCTAAGGCTCATGAAAACGTTACAGCAATACTTGATCAAAGTATTGAGCTTGCGTCAGATGTTCTTGCTTTGAGTTCAGGTGTAAATTTCCATGATATCAAAATAACAAAAAAATATAAAAAAGAACTACCCGAAATTCCATGCTATGCCACCGAGTTAAAACAAGTATTTCTAAGTCTTTTAAGAAATGCTTGCTTTTTTATGGGACAAATCGATTCTCCTGACTACTCGCCTGAGTTACGAATCTCAGTAGCAACATTTTACGATGATATTTGGATAAAAATTGAACACAATGGATCATTAATGACTGAACACGAACAACAATATTTGTTTGATTCATTTGATCCGATTAATCAATCATCTAAAAATACTCCTCCCAGGCAAATGGAGGGTGCCCAGAGGCTATCCTTTGCATATTTCATTATAACTGAGCAGCATCAAGGTCAATTAGCTGTTCTCTCTGATAATAAAGCTAACACAACATTCAGTATGAGGTTGCCTAAGTATTAGCAATTACTGATATGATCTCAGTACCGTCAGCGGAGGGCTTGAAACAGCGCCTCTGCAGGCATAAATCCCAAAAATAGAAATGACTGACATTCCTGCCAATGGTCCGTAAAACCAAATCCAGGGATGCAATGTTAGTGAAAATTCAAAAACTGTTAGTGACAGTAATGTAATTACAGCCTCAGCCCCAAAAGCGCCAAGAAATCCAGACACGAGCCCTAATATTACAAACTCTACTAGCTGTACTAAAATAATTTTATTTCGATTACAGCCAAAAGTTCTCAAAACTGCAGCTTCGCGTTTCCTATCATTCACAGACAAATGCACCGAAGCGATGAGTACTAGAATCCCACAAAATAAGATAAGAACTGTCATCGCCTCTAACGCCTTTGTAATTTGACCAATTGTTTTTTTAACGCGGTCAAATATTTTATCCAGCTCTATAATCTGAATAGTAGGATATGATTGTAGAATTTCACTTATCAATACCTTCTTATTTGTGGGTATAAACATACTCGTCATGGACGTTTTTGGATAATCCTGTAAAGTTCCCTCCGGGAATAAGAAATAAAAATTTGGAGTCATTTTGTTCCAATCTAATAATCTAGTGTTGACCACTTCCGCATAAAAAACTAGTCCCCCAATACTAAAGGTGATCGTATCGCCAAGCTCTAGACCAAGCTCTTTTGCAAGGTCATGCTCAACAGACACGGGTGAGATTAACTCTGTGCCATCTTTTGATTGAAAATCATCACTTTGCCAATCTGATTCCCACCAGAGTCCTTTAGATATTTTATTACCCTCGGGTATAGCCGCACTCCAACTTAGATTTAATTCTCTATTGAATGACTCATGACTTTCTTTCTGATCATTTGTAATTATTTTCCTATTAATCTCTGTAATTCTTCCTCGAGTCATCGAATACCATCCAGCACTTACGATATTTTCATCCTTAATAAGATTCTCAATCCCTTTTACCTGGTCTTTTGATACATTTATCAGAAAATGATTAGGTAATTCATCATCAATTTGCAGTTTCCACTCGTCTAGAAGTGAATTCCTCGTTATTGCTAAAACTAGAAATAGAAAAATCGCAGTAGAAAAACCAATAAGTTGGATTAAATTCTGCCTGCGTCGACGCCACAAATTGCTTAATCCTATTCGCCAGATTCCACCAAACAATGACCCGAATAATGAAGCACCCTTGAAAAGCAAACCACCAGTTAAGATTGATAAAAGGGAAATCAAAGATATTCCTATAATCATAGCTATCGTTATACTTACATTTTCACTATAAAAGGTAAGTAGAAAAGTAACAACCAACAGACCAACCAAAATGCGTAATCGGTAGTTAAGAGAATAGTTTTCAACGTCACCTTTTAATATTGAGATTGGAGCTTGCTTAGGAAGGTGCCATAGCGCAGGTAATACAAAACCCAACACACATGTTAACCCCGTCACTAATGCTATTAAAAAACTTTTATAAGTTGGTGCCGGTAAAAACAAAGGCAACCATTCTCTCGCGATATCAATCAAGATCAAATGAAATAAAAATCCTAAGCCGATACCAAGAATTGATCCCATAAATCCAAGCAAAAAGCTTTGATTTAAATAGAGTTCCCTGACTTGAATTTCATTCATTCCCCAGGTTTTCAAAAGCGCAACTTGAGTTTTCTGCTTTTCCGCAAATAGGTAGCTGGCCAAGGCAAGTGCCACAGAGGCCAAGAGAACGCCGATACTGCCTGCCAAGAGTAAGAATATTCTTCCCCGTTCTATTGTTGACGATACATTTTCTTGTGCTTCTTCTGGGGAAATTAAACGATCATGAGGACCTATTTCCTTCGAAATCCAACTAATATAATTGCTTACGGTGGTTTCATTATCTGATGACACTAGCAAATTATAAGTGACACGACTGCCTGGTTGGACAATTTTGGTAGAATCTATATCTGAAAAATTCATTAAAATCTTAGAGCCTAAAATAGAAAATGATGAACCCTCCGGCTCGTCGATTAAAATTTTCGATATTTTAAACTCGGCATCTCCAATTTCAATCTGAGAACCAATGTCCACATCGAGGATCGGTAATAACCTTGAATCAACCCAAACTTCACCAGTCTTTGGGCCAAACTTTATCTCTTGGATTTGTGAATAATCAACCGTAAAAGGTATTTGAGATACTAGTATATTTCCTCTCAAAGGATAGTTAGATTGAACTGCTTTGATATAGGCCAAGTGCATCTTTTCTTCACGAAAGACAACAGATGCAAAAGATGCAGTTCTACTCGAATCTAATCCCATATCGTTTGCACCATCGATCCATGGCAAAGGAATAGCCTTACTGCTTCTTATAACATAATCACTGCCCAATAAATCCTTGGACTCATTTATGATGGCTCTTTCAATTCTCTCTGCAAAAATTGAAACCGCTGCTACCACCGCAACAGATAGGCACAAGGACGATAATATAGTGTTTAATTCGCCTGCTCGAAGTGCTCTAATTAAAACTCTAGATGGAATATTCATTCAGAACTTCAACTAATCTAGGATTCATATCGATTTGCCAGATCTTAAATTTAATTTTCGATCACATTTATCTGCGAGTTGAAGATCATGAGTAACTAAAATGAGAGTTGTACTCTCATGTTCATTTAATTCGAACAACAAATTCGATAACTTAGATCCGGTTTCTTGATCTAAATTACCAGTCGGCTCATCAGCAAATAATATCTTAGGTTTACATGCGAAAGCTCTCGCGACTGCAACTCTTTGCTGCTCTCCTCCGGATAACTGCTGAGGATAGTGCATTGACCTCGCCTCCAAGCCAACCATTTTTAGATAATTTATAGCCATGCTTGAAGCATTAGAATCACCCTTCAGTTCCATTGGTAATGCAACATTTTCAATTGCAGTTAGGCCAGGCAACAAATGAAAGGATTGAAATACAAAGCCCACATATTCTGATCTATGTTTGGCTCGATCCTCTTCAGTCATTAAAACTATATCCTTATTGTTAATAATTACACTCCCTGAGGTCGGAGTATCAAGCCCTGCTAAGATCCCTAGAAGCGTTGATTTGCCAGATCCTGATGGGCCGACAATCGCAAGACTCTCCGACTCTGAAAGGACTAAATTAATATCAGATAAAATGTTAAGTTGTCCTTCTGGGGATGGAACTGCTTTGCATAAGTTAGAGACAGATATCATAGACATTCCAGAATGTTTAGCTAATTATGACGATTGAAATCATGCAAATAAGTGGGTATTTTAGACGCTTTTATTTATAAGGAACATCGTTTGCTTAAATTTAAGACACTATCTGCCCTCTTTTTATTACTAACTTCGCTCTCTCATGGATCAACTATATTAGTTTTAGGGGATAGTTTTAGTGCAGGGTATGGTATGAGGATAGATCAAGGTTGGGTAAACCTTTTATCCGAAGAAATAAGTCCAAAATATGAAATATTCAATGCAAGTATAAGCGGTGACACGACACAAGGTGGGATATCTAGATTGCCAAAACTCCTTAGTACGGTCTCTCCAGACTACGTGATAATAGAGCTCGGAGGAAATGATGGACTAAGAGGTCAGCCTTTGAGCTCCATGAGAGAAAACATAGAGAGAATGATTAAACTTTGTATTGATGAAAACATTACTCCGATTCTTTTTGAAATGCGTATTCCACCAAATTACGGCCAACGATACTCAAGCGCATTTGAAAAGGTATATTTTGATATTATCAAAAAATTAAATGTCCACTCAATTTCATTCGAATTCGAGAAACTTTTAACAGAACCTGGAATGATTCAATCTGACGGAATGCATCCAACGTCAAAAGCACAAGATTTCATTAAGAGTGCAGTAAAGGAATCTTTAAAAGATTTAATCCATGATCTGTAGTTGCTATTGTACTCATTTATTAATTAATCATTTTTTAAAAAGCTTAGATTGCGATGTCAGTCCACCTATTAGTATCAGCAAACACCCAAAGACTTCGAAAGTAGTCAAATATTGATCCAAGATAAACCAACCACCAACCGCAGCAAATATAGCCTCCATACTTAATAAGAGCGCAGAGTGCGCTGGAGGAGCTTTTCTTTGAGCCAGGACTTGAAGTGAAAAGCCAATACAAGACGATATTATTGCCACAAACAATAAAGAGTAAAGGGCTCCGGANACAGTTGCAGAAAAAGTCCATGTNTCAAATANGATCATCAGAANACCNCTCATAATTGTGACGGTNNTAAACTGNATNGCCATAACTCTAATAACAGAAATNNTTTTGGCAATTCGACTTATNATCAATACATGNACNGCCCATAGAATTGAACTTATAAACATCAATATATCNCCTAATAAAAATTCTTCAGGACTAATGTTAGCTANNAGATANAAACCAACTAACGCAATANTTACNCCAAACCAAGTAAATAAATCNGTCTTNATAGANANAAATAATCCAAGTATAGGAACAAATATTATATAGAGACTNGTCACGAATCCGGCTCTAGCAACNGTCGTATANTGGAGACCNATTTGTTGCANTATCATTCCAATTACCATNATTAATCCAAGTAATATCGCGTAATGATCATTGGAACTATCTCTTAATTTTTTTGATTTAGTTGCANANAANTTAAANAATAAAATGAANACGCNNCTTGAAATCAAAAAACGAAAGAAGACAAAAGTAATTGGTCCAACAAACTCTAATCCGATTCTCTGAAAGACGAATGCAAATCCCCAGATAAAGGCAGTCATGAGCAAGAAAAAGTCTGCTTTTATAATCTCTTTAGTTTTCATTCTTAAATAGTTTTATATAAGGGTTTTTGAAATTTTATAAGCAATTGCAACGACTCCAAATTCCTATAAATATTGACGTCTAGTTCATAGATGCAATAAATGCTATCAAAATCTCTCTGTTTCCACTGATCTATATCTGCATTGAAGTGAATAGCTGTAAATTTTAAGTCGGGCAAATTCACTGGAACCAGTAGGAGTTTGAGATGTTTATTCATTAATATTTTGTCTTGAATAATTCTAAACGGTCCCTCAAAACTAGGGCGTGGAAAACCTTCTCCCCATGGTTCTGCATCTCTCAATGATCTTGCCATATCAAGATTCATGTTTTTGCTGCTCAGAACTCCATCGGTAATAAATTTTTGTTCGAGGATTTCGATATGNAATGAATCATTGAAGTATTTAATAATTNAATCGCGAAAAGCACTNAAAGAATCTTTTTTAATAGTCAGACCAGCCGCTTTGGCATGACCACCAAATTTTAATATTAAGTTAGAATTTATGGATGACAATGCCTGCATAGCGTCTCTTACATGAAATCCGTCTATTGAGCGAGCGGAACCTTTTATTTCACCTGAATTCGATTGTGCAAAGGCGAAAACTGGTCTATCGAAGTTATCCTTTAACCTTGAAGCAATTAATCCAACAATACCTTCATGCCAATCCTCTTTAAACAAACAAATAACCGGAGGCAAATCAGATTCTTGATTTTTAATTAATTTATCAACTTCCAAATTTGCTTCATTTTGCATNGTTTGTTGTATGTTTTTTCTCTTNATATTCAGTTGCTCNAACTGTTCAGCGATATCTCTAGATTTCTTTGGATCCTCAGTAATAAGACACTTTATTCCTATAGACATATCATCTAATCTTCCTGCTGCATTCAGATACGGGGCGATCCGATAGCCTATATCCTGAGAGGAAAAATATTTCCCATCTACTCCACAAATATCAACCAGTGTCTTGAGTCCTTGCCTGCAGTGATTGTTTTGAATTCNCTTAATCCCCTGATGAACCAGCGTCCTGTTTACTCTATCCAAAGGAACAAGATCAGAAATTGTTCCTACAGCAACAAGATCAAGATAGTTAGCCAAATTAGGCTCTTTTATGTTTTTATCTGAAAACCAGTCGTGATCTCTCAAATATTTTCTAAAAGCAACAAGAAAAAAGAATACTACTCCAACACCAGCAAGATTTTTTGCTGGNAAAGGACAATCTTTTTGATTTGGATTTATCAACGCAATAGCGCTAGGTAGAACTTCTGGGGCGATATGATGATCCGTAATGATACAGTCGATGCCGTGCTNGTTGGCTAAGTTGACGCCTTCCACGCTTGATATACCATTATCAACAGTAACAATTAGATTCGGTTTAGATTCAACAGCGACGGCCACTATTTCTTTACTCAACCCATATCCAAATTCAAAGCGATTAGGTACAAGGTAATCTATTTTTTTAAAACCGAAATCCGATAATACAAGAGTCATTAAAGCNGTGCTTGANGCGCCATCTGAGTCAAAATCNCCAACTATAAGAATAGATTCATTATCCATCAGAGCCCGAAATAACCTATTNATCGCCTTACCTATATCTTTCATTGATTGAGGATCAGGCAGTCGGCCCAGATTTTTATCAAGGTCATCAGTTTCTCTAATCCCACGAGATATTAGAATACGTTCAAGAACATTATTATCTAACTTCAAAGTGCCGATCAGACTTGAATCGAAATCCCTTTGTTTTATTCTCATTTAAGTTTCATATCTTAGTGTTACAAACGAAGCTTTAACCATTTAGTGATAAGATTATTGGTCTCTTCAGGCCGCTCTTGCTGAATCCAGTGCCCGCAGTCTAGTGTTCTAATCTGGAGATTTTTAACAGACTTTGACATATCAACTTGTGGCACCATATCGTACTTACCATATATCATTAATGTCGGAGTTTCGATTACCTGACTGAGACCCTCGGATAGCCGCCAATTCCTACTTATATTCCTGTACCAATTACATGGAGCTTCGAATCCCCCTTTGGAAAAAGCCTCAACAAAAACTTCTAACTCTGTCTCACTCATCGCTAACTTCCCAAGACCATAATCTGACTCGGCTGACTTAATTATTTTATAATTTGAATTCTTACTTCTTTCAGATAACCAATGATCGGTTCTAAATAGATTTGTTAAAACTCTACGGGGGTTTTTATTAAATGATTTTGCTGCAACATTTGGTCGATTATTAAAATGAACAATATAAAAATCTTTACCGAGCACATTTTCCCAGAACTTGATTGGATCAGTCTTCTCTCTCTGTCTAAAGGGCACAGATAAATTTATAAGTCCTGAAACCCTATCTTTATGCAAAAGAGTATAGTGCCAAAGTAACCAAGCTCCCCAGTCATGCCCCATGAAAAAAGCGCGACTAATATGGTAGTAATCCAAGAGACCATTCAAATCATCTGACAAGCTAATCACGTCATAGGAGGATACTTTGTTGGGCTTGCTAGAATTCCCATAGCCCCTCAGATTTGGAACGATGCAATGAAAACCCAGTTCAACAAGACTTTGGATTTGAAAACGCCAACTAAAGGCTAGTTCAGGCCAACCATGACATAATATAATAGGTATTCCGCCCTTTCCGGCCTCAAAAACTTCAAGCTCAATACCATTTGTGGGCACAGTTTTAGAAGTGCAAATCTCAAAAAAATTCATTATGACTTTTGTTCAAGCCTAGTGTTTCTGGCTACAGATAGCCTGCCTGTTTACCAATGTACCAACTTACAAAACCCAAAATAGCAACGACAACCCAAACCAATACAAGAAGCCTTAAAGGCCTAAAAGGCGATCTTTCAACGCTATTAAATCCTGATGTAAGATAAGAATTTACACGCTCTTGGTCTTCTTCAGTTAATTTTTTTTCTTCAAACATTAAAATATCCTTTGCAGTCTTACGGATGTTAATCCAGACAGGATGCTAATCAAAAATTTTCTGTATAATAAAATTTTCCACCTCTAGCTGACTATTGTTCAAAATTGAAAAATATTCTGGGTTTTTAAGAATAGATTGAAGATGTGGCGGTAATTCCGGTCTCTCTAGAAAGGTTTGATTTGATATGTCTGGAAATTTTGATGGATCGGCAGTTGCCAAAGTTACAATTGGACACTCGCATGACTTTCTATATTCAAGTGATGCTGACATCCCAATTGCAGTATGCGGATCAAGTGTATAATTAAAATTTTTAAAGTATGCTCTAATCATCTCTACAATTTCATCATCGCTAGATCTATAGCTCCAAAAATTTTCTCTTATTCTTGATAATGCATTATTAGTGAGCATGACCGTTTGTGTTGACACTCGCTTCATCATATCTCTAATTAAATTTGCATCTCGTTCATAAGCGTCAAACAGTAATCTTTCAAAATTACTAGAGATCATTATATCCATGCTAGGCGCTAAACTTGCGTTAACTTTTTTAGGCGAGTGATCATTATTATTGATACATCTATGCAGGATATCATTGCTATTAGTTGCGACCAGTAACTTTTTAACCGGCAAACCCATTTTTAGCGCCAAATATCCCGCATAAACATCGCCAAAATTTCCTGTTGGCACTGAATAAACAATACCGTCTTTTGGACAACCTACACGCAAATATGACCAAAAATAATAAACGATTTGCGCCAATATTCTTGCGAAATTAATTGAATTCACAGCTATTAAACGACGCTCGCCCTTCAAAAATGACTGATTAGAAAATGCCTTCTTTACAATTGCCTGACAATCATCAAAATTGCCATTTATCGCAATATTATGAACATTTTTATTTTTGATTGTCGTCATCTGACGTCTTTGGACCTCTGAGACACGATTGTGAGGATGCAAGATAAATATATCTATATTCCGACAGTCTTGGCACCCTTCAATTGCCGCTGATCCGGTGTCGCCAGAGGTTGCACCTAGAACTACTAACTTTTCTTCCCTTGATTCCACTATATGATCAAGAAGGTTACCCAGAAACTGTAAAGCAAAATCTTTGAATGCCAGCGTCGGACCGTGAAAAAGCTCCAGAATCCAATTATTGTTTCTAAACTCCAGCATAGGAGCTATGTCTGAATTTCTAAACACCGAATAAGATTTCTTGATAATTGCTTCCAGAGATTTTTTTGAGATTTCTGCCTCTACAAATGGATACATAATGTTTACAGCAAGATCTTCATAAGTTAATTGAGACCATGAGGAAATTGTATCAACCGAAAAATGCGGAAGCTCCTCTGGAACATACAAGCCACCATCTGACGCGAGTCCAGCTAGCACTGCGTCTTCAAAAGTACAAGATTCTGCAATCCCACGTGTACTAACAAATTTCACAATCAGTAGCTCCAAATAATAAAATATGGGTAATCACTGGTCTAGGTGCTCTACACGGATCAATACAATCTCATCGACTACATTTTTGAGCTTCTTGATTTTTTTTACCACCGGATCAAGTGTACTGTGTTTAATCTTACTCGTTATTATAACGACATTTACATGGTCAATTTTGCTGACATGATCTCTCTGGATTATTGACTCGATACTCACACTTGCATTAGCCATTATCGTTGTTATTTCTGATAGAACACCTGCTTTATCGAGTGCAACAAAGCGAATATAAAATCCACACTCGATATCCTCAATATTCATAATATCCTTTCGTTTGAGTCTATCAATTGGATAGCCTAAACTCGAGAAGCATGCAGACTCGCGAGATTTTGCAACATCGATAATATCTGCAATGACGGACGATGCGGTAGCCTTACTCCCTGCACCGGGACCATAGAAAAGAGTTGTATCCACTGCATCCGAGTTAACCATTACAGCATTTGATACTCCATTAACATGCGCAAGGAGAGATGAGTCTGGAATTAAAGCAGGATGAACTCGAGCTTCCAGCCTACCGTTTATCTCTCGACAGATACCAATGTGTTTGATTGTAAAGCCCAATTCTTTTGCAAAAGATACATCTTCCAATAAAATACTTGTAATTCCCTCCACGAAGAATTCTGAAACACTCAATGGTATTCCGAAACTAAGTGATGCGAGGATTGCGAGCTTCTGAGACGCATCAATACCCTCTACATCGAATGTTGGATCCGCCTCGGCGTAACCTTTACTTTGCGCCTCAGCCAAAATGACTTCAAAAGGTGTTTTCCTGACGGACATTTCAGATAAAATAAAGTTAGTAGTGCCATTAATTATGCCTGCCAACCAATTTATCTTATTGGCGACCAGTCCTTCTCTGATACCCTTTAAAACGGGAATCCCGCCTGCTACCGATGCCTCAAAAGCGACATTTACATCGGCCTTCATAGCCGCCTCTAAAATAATTGACCCAAACTCAGCAATAAGCGCCTTATTGGCTGTTACAACGTGCTTTTTGTTTGATATTGCGAGCATAACAAGTTCAAAAGCTACATCCGTACCACCAATTAATTCCACAACTAAATCAACGTTGGGATCCTTCGCCACTTGAAAAACGTCTTTAGAATACTGAATATCGCCGACATCACAACTATGATTATCGCTTCTAGTCGCAATATGAACTATATTGATCTCGCATGATGATTTTTCAAACATGATTCTAGAATTGCTTGAGAGAACATCAAAAACGCCAGAACCCACGGTCCCAAGACCACATATTCCAATATTCAGTTCTTTCATGATAGATTCTCGCTATTAGAGAGTGAAAATTCGATTCAAACAAATTTATAAACATAAATCCATTTATGAATGAGATTTGTCTATTTTATTTCTAACCTGGTAGATCTAATATCTTTGCAATGGCATCAGCAGTGCGATATCCCGGAACAAGAGTTCCATCATCCAGAACAATTGCTGGCGTCCCGCTAATTCCAAGCGTTTGTCCAAGCTGATACTGCTCTGCAACTGGATTTTCATCACATTCAAGAATTTGTTTGTCTACACCGTTCTTGTAATCAGTCAGCGCAGTTAAAGGATTATCGGAGCACCAAGCAGTTACCGCTTTCTGATATGATTTGGAGCCAATACCGGCTCTAGGAAATGCGAGATATCGAACTTCTATACCAAGCTTATTGAGACCTGGAACTTCCTTGTGTAGCTTTCTGCAGAATCCGCAATCAATGTCTGTAAAAACATTTATTGTTGCCTTTCTTTGTCCTTGGGCTTCAAAAACTATTAAGTCTTCAAAATCTAATCCTATGATTGCTTGCTTTCGAGCATCATTCAGCTTGAATTCTTTGACATTTGAAAAATCTCCTTCCCCAACAAGATATACATCCCCGTCAAACAAGAATTTTCCGTCGCTTGATACATAAAAATTAGAATCATTACCGATTTGAAGCTCAACGAATCCAGGCACTTCTGAAGGTCCTATTATATTATACTCTAGGTCCGCGCGGGCAGCTTTCAATTTCTCCAATATATCAGTGTCATTAGCTGGTGCAGAGCAACTCAACAACAATACACAAACAAAAACGCCTTTAGCTTTAAGAAGATTATTTAACATATTTGCGATCTGCGAGAGTTAAACGTCATGAACCATAAAAAAAATACTGACAAACTGCGTTAAATTGCGTCAGCGCCCGTCTCACCAGTCCTGATTCTAATAACTTCTTCTAATGATGAAATAAATATCTTGCCATCCCCAATTTTACCGGTGGAGGCAGACTTAATTATAACCTCAACTACATTCTCTTCCATTTCAGATGGCACCGCTATCTCTAGTTTTACCTTGGGTAGGAAATCGACTACATATTCAGCGCCTCTATAGAGCTCAGTATGACCCTTCTGTCGTCCGAAACCTTTGACTTCAGTTACTGTCATCCCTTGTATTCCTATTTCTGCTAGAGCTTCTCTGACGTCATCTAATTTGAAAGGTTTTATTACTGCTGTTATTAATTTCATAAGTGTAAATCCTAATAATGGTCTTCGATGATACTCTTTTTTGGCCGAAAAATCAGTAGGCAATAATTATAGAACACTAAAATTTAAATAAAAAAAATCCGGGGCAAAGCCCCGGATAAAGATTATGCGAAGGGGTCGCCAATTATTTTGCTGTGAACTCCGGATAAGCATCCATACCCGTCTCCGAAGCATCCACTCCATTTGCTTCTTCTTCAGGAGAGACTCTAATACCCATAGTCATTTTAAGTACTGTCCAAACTACATAGCTGGCTGCAAAAACCCATACGAAAATGGTAAGAGCACCGATAATCTGCCCCGAGAAAGTTGCGCCGTCATTTGTAAGTGGAACAAGTAATAATCCTAAGATTCCCACAGTACCATGCACTGAAATTGCTCCAACTGGATCATCTATTTTCATCTTGTCCAAGAAAATAATACTAAATACCACTAACGCTCCGCCTGCTGCGCCGAATAACGTCGCATAAAGCGGTGTTGGAGTTGATGGCTCTGCAGTAATTGCTACAAGTCCAGCGAGTGCTCCATTTAATGCCATTGTCAGATCTGCTTTACCAAACATTAGCTTTGCCACCAGAAGGGCTGCAATCAACCCACCACTGGCCGCTGCATTGGTGTTCATAAATACAACCGCTACAGCATTCGCACTCTCGACTGTTGCAGTCGCTAACACTGATCCACCGTTGAAGCCAAACCAGCCTAGCCAAAGAACGAAAGTTCCAAGGGTTGCTAAAGGTAAACTGCTACCTGGTATCGCATTAACTGATCCATCCTCACCATACTTCCCTGTCCTTGCTCCAAGTAACATCACTCCTGCAAGTGCCGCAGATGCGCCTGCTAGGTGGACAATTCCTGATCCAGCAAAGTCTGAGAAACCTAGATCTCCTAGGGTGTACATGCCAAATACCGGCATCCCGCCCCAAGTCCATGACCCTTCCAAAGGATAAATGAAACCGGTTAAAACCACGGCGAAAACCAGGAAAGCCCAGAGCTTGATCCTTTCAGCTACTGAGCCAGAGATGATCGACATCGCTGTTGCGACAAAAACAACCTGGAAATAAAAGTCTGCAGAAGGTGCATACGTTGCTGGTTCTTCCATGCCGGTAGCGCCATCGCCAGTAATTCCGCTTAAAAATAAAGCAAAATCACCGCCGCCATACATTATGCTGTAACCACAAACCATATACATGGTGCACGCGATTGAAAAAAGTGCCACATTTTTGGTAAGTATAACTGTTGTATTTTTTGCTCTGACCAAACCTGCTTCCAGCATTGTGAATCCTGCGGCCATCCACATGACCAACGCACCACAAATAAGGAAGTAGAAGGTATCAAGAGCGTAGCTTAATTGAAAAATTCCATCCATTATAAAATCCTCTTTAAAAAATATTTTTTAACTGCAAATCAAATTGCCATCGAACCGATTTCGCCTGTTCTTACCCGAGCTGCATCAGACAAACTGGTGACGAAAACTTTTCCGTCACCAATTTTTCCAGTTGAAGCAGCTTGAGTAATCACCTCCAGAGCGGAGTCTAAAACCTCATCACTCAATGCAACTTCTATCTTAACCTTGGGCATGAAATCAACCGTATATTCTGTTCCACGATATAGCTCAACGTGACCTTTTTGGCGTCCGTATCCCTTGACTTCCGTCACCGTTGCTCCAGATATACCAATGTCACCAAGAGCCTCTCTGACATCGTCCAATTTAAACGGCTTAATGATCGCAGTAATTAACTTCATTCAACATCTACAGAAATTAAAGTGACTTAGAAATTGTCACAGCAAACTCAGTGTCCGCATCTAGCGCTCCACTACCATTTGAGTTGATAAGAGAAAAATCTATTCCCAAACCAGCCGCTGAGGTGCTGAGCGTGACTGAATAGTCAGCAATCGTGTCTTCAAACACGGCATCGTATGCCTCATCGTCATCTGCTGAAATCGTCCCATAGTGAAGACCTATACTCATGTTTTCCGCAATGTCAAATCCATAATCGATGTACAAATAGGTTGTCTCACCTGTTGAAGCGAAATAGTCGTCTGAGTAAGCCATTCCGACAGTGGCATCTCCAAAAGAAACACTTCCATAAAATTCGTTAAAATCATTTGAAGTGTCTCCAGGGTACCCATACATCAAATACCCTACATCAAAAGAAACAGCGTCTGTGATACTTCCGCCGTACCCAATGTAGTAATCAAGCTCGGGTCCATTACTGAAATCAATACTAGATGCCCACGTTCCGATGTAAAGGCCGCTATCGAAATTTACATCGAAACCTCCAGAGAGCGCTGCCCCACCAGACTGATCAACGCCCCTAAAGAAATATTCAGATCCAAGCGCTACGTTTCCTGAAACTTCAGCAGTCATAGCTGCTGATGCTGTCATTAAAGTCGCCGCGCAAATTGTTGTTTTAATAAACTTCATTTTTTACTCCCAAGTTAGCAATTTAAATTAATCGTGGCCGAAAAAATTTTCTGACCTAATCTAAACATTGCATATACCGTGCCAAAGCAATACAAAAAAAAATTGCTGTAATTTCAATAATTTGCTTGCTGCAATAGTTATTTAAATAAATTCTTTATGCTCTAGAATGGTGCGCTTCTCTGATCAATATTTTTTTTCTGCACCAATACAGAATCAATAAGTTTGTTTATTTAAATCTTTGGTTATTTCTGTACAATTCTCATAAAAATCTGAAAGGAGATTGATAGTTGGATAAGGAAAAATTTATTAGTGCTTTGCAAGATAACTTTGGTGAGACTTTTAACAATGCGAAACATTTCAGCGGTGAAATAAAAGACTTAATTCGATCGACTGCTCTGAATACGCTTGATAATCTCGATATTGTTTCAAGAGAGGAATTTGATGCTCAGAAGGCGGTGCTAGATAGAACTGAAAAAAAATTAGAACAACTGCAAGATCAAATTAAAAAACTCCAAAACATAATGGAAAATATCTGAAGATAGGAGCATAGAAATGAAAAACTCAAACCTTGTGTATTCAACAGATGTAGGTCGTATCAGGAACAAAAAATTGAGTTTATCAACCAATGTCCAATCTACTAATATCATTTCTTTAACATTAGACACAAAAGCTAGGAAGGGAAAAGTTGTAACGGTCGCTTCAGGATTCAATTTATCTCAAATAGAGATTAAATCTGTTATGAAACAACTCAAGAAAAAATGCTCAACAGGTGGAACCGTCAAAAACAATTCAATTGAACTGCAAGGAAATTTTATTGAATCAGTAAAATCTGAGCTAACACGCCAGAACTTTAATATTAAAATAATAAATTGAGTTCATATGAAAAAATCAAAACCCTATGGCGCTTGGCCATCCGAAATCAATGCCAACTCTGCATCAAGGGCATCAACTGAACTTAACTACTTACAGTCTTTTGGTGAGATTCTATTTTGGACTGAAAATCGAGCTCAAGAAAATGGTCGATGTGTAATTGTTTGTCAAGATAAGCACGGTAATGTATCTGATGCATTGCCTGCACCATTCAGTCATGGTTCTAAGGTCCACGAGTATGGTGGTATCGCCTATACGGTATTCGGCAAGTATCTTTATTTTGTAAATGCTAGTGACCAAAGAATATACTCTGTGGATTTATCAAAAGAAGATCTTTCCCCTACTCCTATAACACCAAAGAACTCTCTCAGGTATGCAGACCTAATTTTCGACTCCCGACATAAAAGAATCATTGCTATCTGCGAGGATCATTCAGAAACACGGTCCATAAAAAATTATATCGTTAGCATCGCAATCACTGATGAGTCATCTGAAATAACTACTTTAATTTCTGGCTCAGACTTTTATGCTTTCCCTCGCCTCAACTCAGATAATTCTGATTTATGTTGGATTCAATGGGATCATCCAAATATGCCTTGGGATAGCACTGAAATATGGACTGCCTCTAATGAAAAGGACGAAATTAAAAATAGAAAATGCATTATTAGAGAAAAATTAAAGCAATCAATCACACAACCCTATTGGTCTTCAAAAAATGAGATATTTTATATTTCAGATATGTCTGGTTGGTGGAATATTTATCGAGCAAATAAAGATCATACTGAGCAAATTGTGAATTCAAATCGCGATTATGCAGAACCATTTTGGCAGTTTGGAACTGCAAATTATTGTGTGCTAGATAATGGTGATATTGCCTTCACCAGATCCATCGATGCAAATTGGGAATTCGGATTTGCGTCATCTGATTCTTCAAAAATTAGAATTAAACGCACTGATTACACCGTTTATAAAAATATTTGTAAGCATCAAAACAAGATTTATGCTGTCGCGAGTGGTCCCTTGAAGCCTCAAGAAATCGTTAGCTTCGATTTAGATTTAAAACTTCGAGTAAGGTATAAACCAAATGCAATTAATATAAATGTTAATGACATCTCTATCGGTGAATCGAATTATTACCCGTCCGCGAACGGAGAATCGGTTCACGCTTTTTATTACTCTCCAAAAAACAACCAATATAATGATAATTCTGGTGGATTACCTCCTACAATTTTCCTGTGTCATGGTGGTCCAACAAGCGCTACAAATAGAAGTTTAAATTTTAAAATTCAATTTTGGACAAGCAGGGGTTTTGCTGTTTTAGATATCAATTACCGAGGCAGCTCAGGCTTTGGTAGAGAATATAGAGCGAGGTTAAAAAATAACTGGGGTATCTTTGATATACAAGACATTCATCATGCCGCAAAATACTTTTCCAGCAAAAGTAAAATTGATAAGTCTCGATGTATTATTAGAGGCAGTAGCGCTGGGGGTTTCACTGTTCTGTCTGCCCTGACAAAACTAGATATTTTTAAAACTGGCGCTTGTCTTTACGGAATTGGTGATCTTGAAAAACTTGCCGATGATACTCACAAATTTGAATCCAATTATTTAGATAGCTTAATTGGAAATCGCATCGATAAATCTGAAGAGTACAAAGAAAGGTCTCCAATAAATCATCTTAATAACTTAAATTGTCCGGTCATCTTCTTCCAGGGTTTAGAAGATATGGTAGTTCCACCAAATCAAAGTCAATTAATGGTAGACAAACTCAT
>PALW01000024.1 GCA_002710745.1 Porticoccaceae bacterium | reverse complement strand
TGAGGTAGCCCGACAAATAAGAGTAATTGAAGATGGTGGAGAGATAAGACAGGAAACACGCTTATACAATGGTCTAACCAGAAAGAGTCAACCAATGAGGTCAAAAGAAGAGGCCAATGACTATAGATATTTTCCTTGCCCTGATTTACTCCCGGTCATTGTTTCAGATGAATTAGTTGAGCATTTAAAAAGATCACTTCCTGAACTGCCTGACAATAAAAAACAACGGTTTATGAGTGCATATGGCTTGTCCGAATATGATTCAAATGCACTAGTCGATAATTCATTAATGTCAGACTTCTTCGAAGCTTGTGTCAAGCGATTAGACTCTCCCAAAGTAATTGCAAATTGGATACTAGGAGAGATAACATCAAAGCTCAATCAAGAAAACATAGGTTTTGAAAACATCCCAATATCATCAGCTGATTTTACAGACCTTTTAAAGCGAATCTCCGATAAAACTATCTCAAGTAAAATTGCCAAGGAAGTACTAAACTCAATCTGGCTTGGTGAGGGAAATGCAGACTCCATAATTGAGAAAAAGGGACTTTCTCAAATTTCAGATGAGGGTTTCCTTGACAAACTAGTTGCTGAGGTCATCGATAGTAATCCAAATATGCTGGAGGACTATATAAAGACTGATCAAAGCAAAAGAAAGAAAAAGTTAGGAGGATTCATGGGTCAGATAATGAAGAAATCAAAAGGCCAAGCAAATCCTCAACAAGTAAATGAAATCTTGTTGCGGCAAATCCAAGAGATAATTGAGAAATGACAATGCGAAAAAAAAGTGATTTACCCAGCAAGATATGCAAAAGTTGCAATAGAAGCTTTACTTGGCGCAAAAAATGGAGCAGGTGCTGGAATGAGGTTCGATTCTGCTCTGTAAGATGCAAAAAGTCTTAAAATTTTTAATCTGACCTATCAGTCAAAAAACCCCACTGAGTCATAATTGTGCGATGCGTTGATGTATTAATTATAGGAGCCGGCCTCTCAGGCGTAGTGGCTGGCAGGCGACTTCTTGATGCTCAAAACACTATTCAATTGGTAGAAAAGTCAGCATCTATTGGGGGAAGACTCGCAAATAAAAGATTTGATGGGGCATTTTTTGATACTGGTGCACAGTTTTTTACTGCTAAGGATCCTATTTTTCAAAACTTTGTCAGTGATTGGGTTTCCTCTGGAATTGTAAAAGAGTGGTACTCTGATTATCCAGGCGCTTTATCAAAACATCCAAGATACCGGGGTTCACCTGCGATGAATACGATTGCAAAAAACATCGCGACAAGACTTCCNATAAAGTTTAAGACAAAGGCTTTAAAGATTAGTAATGAAGGGAAAATATGGAAAACCAGTTTCTCAAATGACGAAGAATTAACTTCTAAAGCAATCTTGATAACCGCGCCAGTACCTCAGGCAATTGAAATAATCAATGATAGCAACGTCGTTCTTGATAAATCAGTCAAAAAGCGATTGAGTGAAATTAGTTATGAGTCATGTTATGCGATAATGGCAACATTGGAGAAACCATCCAAGATTCCATCGCCCGGCTCAATTTCTATAACCGGTGATATCATTAGTTGGATAAGTGATAATCAACAAAAAGGCATTTCACAAATCCCCTCAATAACAATACACTCNAACTTAGACTACGCACAGTTTAAAAGCGCAGAGATAAAAAACTTGGATCAGTCAATTATAGAGAGCGCTGAAAAATACACNCAAACTAAAGTAAAAAGTTATCAAACGCATTTTTGGCGCTACAGTAAACCACTTGAACGAGATCCTCAAAGGTTTATTGAAGCAAATACAAACACCTCATTACCGCCCATTTTTTTAGCGGGAGATGCGATGGCTGGACCAAGAGTTGAGGGTGCGTTCTTGAGTGGCTTTTACGTTGCCGATGCAATAGCAAATAACCTCAGGTAATAAGCTACTTCATCAGCTCCCTAGAGATTATTAACTTCATAATCTCGTTACTGCCTCCATAAATACGCTGCACCCGCGAATCAGCAAATGCTCTACAAACTGGGTACTCCCACATGTAGCCCCAACCACCATGAAGCTGCAGACACTCATCAGCTACTTTGCATTGTAAATCGGTAGCAACTAGTTTCAGTTTTGACGCAGTTACTGTATCAAGTTCATCATTAAGTAATAACTCGGTACATCTATCTAGAAAAACTTCTGCACTAGAGATTTCAGCTGACAATTCAGCAAGTTTGAACTGCGTATTTTGAAAGGAAGCTATTGGAGCACCAAAGGCTTTCCGCTCCTTAGTGTAAGAAATAGTGCTTTCAAGTAATGCTTGAGCATTAGCTATTGCTCCAACAGCAATAGATAGTCTCTCTTGCGGAAGGTCTTGCATTAGATAGATAAAACCACGACCTTCTTCACCTAACAAATTTTCTTTAGGGACTTTAACATCTTGAAAAAATAATTCCGAAGTATCTTGCGCTTTCATACCTAATTTTTCTAGATTTTTACCTTTTGAAAATCCTTCAAATTCTGATTCAACTAAAAACAAACTTATGCCTTTTGAGCCGGCGTTCACATCTGTCTTCGCGACCACTATAACTAAACCCGATTTCTGTCCATTTGTTATAAATGTTTTAGAGCCGTTTAAAATATAATGATCACCATGAAGGACTGCTGTGGTTTTTGCTCCCTGCAAATCTGATCCTGCACCTGGTTCTGACATTGCAATCGCTGTGATCAATTCACCTGAAACACACTTTGGTAAATATTTTTGTTTTTGAAACTCTGTACCATATCTTTCAATGTATGGGACAGCAATATCCGAGTGGAGCGTCCAACCTAAGCCAGTGCAACCTGATCTGGCTATTTCCTCATTCACTATACAGTTATATTTGAAATCTGCCTCGACTCCACCATATTTCTCTGAGACCGTGGGGCACAGAAACCCTTGAGCCCCCGCTCCAAGCCAAATGTCATCGCTAACCATCCCCTCTTTTTCCCATTTATCATGGTGAGGAACTGCTTGGGTTTCTATAAACTTTCTAACTGATTGACGAAATATTTCGTGATCAGAATCATATAAATTTCTTGGAATCATAATTGCCTCGGCGCATAAACTTTTACTCAGTCTAGCAATAAAACAAAATGAGAAAAGAAAAAAAAATGACTACAGCGTTCTGCTCTAAAACATCAGTCGAAACCGATAAAACCTCCAGACTGATGACTCCAAAGCTTTGTGTATATGCCATTTTTTTTGAGTAGTTCATCATGAGTCCCCTGTTCTATAATCTCGCCCTGATCAAGCACGATTAGTCTATCCATAGCTGCGATTGTAGATAACCTATGCGCAATAGCCATAACGGTTTTCCCCACCATTAATTCAGAAAGGTTTTGCTGTATCGATGCTTCAACTTCTGAGTCCAAAGCAGATGTTGCCTCATCCAATATTAGAATCGGAGCGTTTTTTAAGAGAACCCGGGCAATAGCAATTCTTTGCCTTTGACCTCCAGATAAAGTTACTCCTCGCTCACCAACATGAGCTTCATAACCGCTCCTACCCGCGTTGTCTCTCAACTTTAAGATAAACTCATGGGCTTGAGCACGTTTTGCTGCCGTTATCATTTCCTCCTCAGAGGCATCAGGGCGACCAAACATAATATTTTCTCTAACTGATCGGTGAAGCAGCGAAGTGTCTTGCGCAACGACTGCAATTTTTGATCTAAGGCTCTCTTGATAAACGCCAGAAATATCAACTTTATCAATCACGATTGAACCTTTCTTCAAGTCATAAAATCTCAAAAGTAGGCTTACTAGGCTAGATTTTCCAGCCCCACTTCTTCCAACAATTCCAATTTTCTCTCCAGCTTTTATTTCGAGATTAAACCCTTGAAATACTTGTTCATTATCATTGTAAGAAAAATGAAGATCCCTAAATTCAATATTCCCTTTCTTCACCTCAATATTTTTTGCATTGGGGCGATCTTTAACAACATTGGGGACAGAAAGCGTGTTTATTCCATCTTGAACAACTCCAATATTTTCAAAAAGACTACTTATTTCCCAAAGAATCCAATGAGACATTCCTGACAACCTGATTGACAAACTCATTACTATCGCGATAGCGCCAGGTGTAATTAGACCATCGAGCCATAAGTAGATGCCAAGACCCGCGGTAGAAAAGATAAGAGCCATATTCAAAGTCCACAGCGCAATGTTCAATTTTGTAACCAACCTCATCATGGGATAAACAGTTTCTAGAAACTCGTTCATACCATCACGAACGTACTCAGACTCCCTACTGTTATGAGAAAAAAGTTTTAGGGTAACAATATTGGTATAGCTATCTACGATTCTGCCGGTCATCAGTGACCTTGCATCTGCCTGGACCCTTGATACTTTTTTCATTTTTGGCACGAAATGTCTTTGTATTTGGATATAAAAAACAAGCCAAAAAACGAGTGGGATGCACAATCTTAGGTCCGCACTTGCGACTAAAATGAAAGCTGTCGCTAGATAAATAATTACAAATAAAATTACATCTAACAATTTCATGACTGTGTCTCTGACAGCGAGAGCAGTTTGCATCACTTTAGTTGCTATTCGACCACTGAACTCTGTTTGAAAAAAGCTATAGCTTTGATTCAACAGGTATCGGTGCGCTAACCAACGCACTGTCATTGGGAAATTACCCATCAATGTCTGATGGACTATAAGTGACCTTAATGCATTAGAAATTGGAATTATCAATAACATAAATATTCCCATAACAATTAGATCATTAAGAGATTCACTCAAAAAAGTAGTTCTATCCTGTTCCGATAACCAATCCACAAGTTTCCCAAGAATTCCATAAAGAAGAGCTTCAGATATCGCTGTTATTGCAGTCAAAAATGCCATCAACAACAACCATCCTTCCATGCCTCGCGTGTAATATCTGCAAAACTGAAATACACCCTGAGGAGGTTGCTGAGCAACTTTAGGCGGGAAAGGATTAACTAACTTTTCAAAATAAGAAAACATAAATTTCTATAAATATAACTTTTGGTCGCGAAGAACTAGTTTGAATTAAAAGACATCTGCGAAAGGATACTGAAAGATAGATGAGTTGGATTCAAGAGAAATATACTCTTTAATAAATTATTCACCCAATTGCCGATTGAAAGACCGCTTGTTTCAACATTACTCTATTAAAACAGTCTAATTTTAAAAGATGTTGAAGCCATCGAACTAACGCTTTATACCGGGAGTTTGAAAACCAGTCATAATCGACGAGTGCGAACTGACGTATAAACGGAAATATAGCGATATCAGCAAGAGTTAATTCATGTCCCAAAAGATAGGATCTCTTTTCAAGTGAATCGTTCAAAAGTGCCAGAAACCATTTAGCGTTCTCTCGATGATTAGGAGTTTCATCTGGCTCGGTGCAATATTTATATTTATCTAATAAAGGTTTAAAGTCATTGTCATTCTTATGAACTAATTTTAGTGAGGGCTCATAAACATTCATTTCTAACCACTTATGTGTCTTTTTATTTCTTTTAGAAAATCTTTCGAGACTCCAAATCATGATAGCCAAACTTTCATCAATGACCGTTTCATCAGGAAGAACCAATATTGGAACAGTCCCTTTCGGTGAGATCTGTAGCATCTCGATTGGCTTGTCTGAGAGATTTATTTCTCTCAAACAAACATCAATCTTACAAAGCTCCAGTGACATCCTTGCTCTAATCGCATAAGGACATCTTCTGAATGAATATAGAATAGGTTTCACAGTGCTTTTAAAATTCATTTGTTTCGGATGTTACAACTCCATCGTATGATATAACCTTTTAAATAGGTTTAAAATTATGGGAAATAAAAAATTCGATATTATTATTTTTGGTGCAACAAGTTTTGTTGGTCAGATAATGACTAAATATTTTGCTGATAATATAAAAGATTTCTCCCAACTCTCATGGGCGATCGCGGGCAGATCACAAGAAAAGTTGAATGCCTTAAGGAGTAGCCTAGGGGAAGCATTTGATAATTTGCCCATAATTGTCTGTGATGCCTTTGATCCGGCCAAACTCGATGACTTAACCAAATCTACAAAAGTAGTCGCAAGCACAGTCGGTCCATATGCGCTTTATGGAGAAGAGTTAGTGAAATCCTGCGCTCATAATGGAACTGATTACTGTGATCTATGTGGTGAAGCATATTGGATAAAGGATATGATCCAAAAATACAATAATGATGCAATTCGATCAGGGGCCAGAATTGTCAATTGCTGTGGTTTTGATTCAATCCCATCGGACTTAGGAGTTTTTATTCTTCAAGAATATTCGCAAGACAAATTTAAATCTTATTTTTCGCAAATAAAATTAGGTGTTGAAAAAATGAAAGGTGGCGCTTCTGGAGGAACACTAGCAAGCATGATTCAAGCGGTTATTGCAGCAAAAAATAATCCAGCCTTACGCAAAGAAATGGCAAATCCATACATATTATGTCCTGAATTTAGCGAGAGTAAGATTAAGCAAAATAGGATCACCTCCGTTGTATTCGACGATGATTTTAAGATGTGGTCGGCTCCATTTATCATGGAAGCTATTAATACGAGAGTTGTAATGCGCTCACACTTTATTAATAAGAAAAAATATGGGAATGATTTTCTATATCAAGAACAAATGCTAATGGGCAGAGGAGTAAAAGGTTACATTAAAGCTACCTCCCTGTTGATGGGTCTTGGCATATTCGCACTGTCAGTTTTCATTACACCAACTCGGAAAATCTTACAGAAATTCATCCTACCCAAGCCAGGACAAGGTCCCAGCGTTCAAGCTCAGAGAGACGGATATTTTGATATTAATCTTATTGGGATATCTGAAAGTACAGAAAAGTTATGCTTAAAAGTAACAGGAGATACTGATCCGGGCTATGGATGTACTGCAAAGATGCTTGCGCACTCTTCTCTGACCTTAGCATTTGACGCACCTCGAGAAAATAGTGAGGGAGGGTTTTTTACGCCATCTTCAGCAATGGGAACATATCTGGTTGAGAGATTAAAAAAATATGCCGGAATGACTTTTGAAATAATCAAATGATGATAATTAAAATATAGGAATTTTTGTATGTGCGCTCAGTATGTTTACACGATGAATCATGTCAGCAAGATTGTCCCTCCAAAAAAGGAGATTCTAAAAGACATATCGCTATCGTTCTTCCCTGGAGCAAAAATAGGTGTATTGGGATTAAATGGCTCAGGCAAGTCTACACTATTAAAAATAATGGCAAATATTGATATGGATATCCAGGGGGAAGCACGACCAATGCCTGGTCTAAAAGTGGGGTATCTCCCCCAAGAGCCTCAACTCGATAACAATAAGAATGTTCGAGGCAACGTTGAAGATGGCTTGGAAGAGGCAATTGGTGCGCTAAAAGCCCTAGAGCAAGTTTACAGTGATTATTCCGATCCCAACGCCGACTTTGATGCCCTAGCAAAAAAACAAGGTGACCTTGAATCTATTATTGAAGCATGGGATGCACATAATCTAGATTATACTCTTGATTTAGCCGCCGATGCTTTGCGTCTTCCACCTTGGGATTCTGGCGTTGAATCGTTGTCCGGTGGGGAAAAAAGGAGAGTAGCCTTGTGCCGACTTCTAATGTCGCGTCCAGACATGCTTTTACTTGACGAGCCAACAAATCATTTGGATGCTGAATCTGTATTTTGGTTAGAAAAATTTTTAGAGGAATTCAAAGGAACCGTTGTTGCTGTCACTCATGACCGATATTTCCTTGATAATGTCGCAGGCTGGATTTTAGAACTGGATCGTGGTCACGGGATACCTTATGAAGGGAACTACTCCACCTGGCTGGAAGCCAAAACCAAACGATTAGAAATAGAATCAAAGCAAGAGATTTCAAGACAAAAAACCTTAAAACAAGAATTAGACTGGGTCCGTCAAAATCCGAAAGGCAGGCAAGCTAAAAATAAAGCTAGAATTGCTCGGTTTGAGGAACTTAACTCACAAGACTTTCAATCTAGAAATGAAACCAATGAAATATATATTGCTCCCGGGGATCGGCTAGGAGATAAAGTGATTGAGCTAAGTAACGTCTCGAAAAACTATGGGGATTCAGCTCTGATTGATAACCTGTCCTTATCAATTCCTAAAGGAGCTGTAGTTGGAATAATCGGTGCGAATGGTGCAGGTAAATCAACTCTTTTTCGTCTTCTTGCTAAATTAGAAGAACCAAGTAGCGGCACAATTGAAATCGGAGAGTCAGTAAAAATTGCGTATGTCGAGCAATCCAGAGAGTCGCTTCATGACGATAGAACTGTTTGGCAAGCGATATCCGATGGTTATGATCTTATAAAAGTAGGCAACTATGAAGTTTCATCGCGGGCTTATATCGGACGCTTTAATTTCAAAGGAACCGACCAACAAAAACTAGTGAAAGAGTTATCTGGTGGAGAGCGAGGCCGACTGCATCTTGCAAATACATTGAAGCAAGGTGCAAATGTTCTTCTACTCGACGAACCATCTAATGATTTGGATATTGAGACGCTCAGGGCTCTAGAAGAAGCAATATTATCTTTCCCAGGGTGTGTTTTGGTAATATCTCATGACAGATGGTTTTTGGATAGAATCTCTACTCATACTCTCGCATATGAAGATGATGGAAATACCGTATTTTTTGAAGGAAGTTATAGTGAATACCATGAGGACTTTCTTAAAAGACATGGGAGCAATGCCGGGCCGAAGCGCATGCGATATAAAAGCTTAAAAAATTAGGAAAAATAATGAGCAATATCTGGCACAGACAGCCTTGTCTCTCCGCTATAAAAAAAATGTGCGAGAACACCATTGATAATTATCTTGGTATCGAAATAATCGATGTAGGAGATAATTTTCTCAGTGGGAAAATTCCAGTAAATTCAAACACTGCTCAGCCTTTTGGAATCATCCATGGAGGAGCAAATATTGTGCTGGCCGAGTCACTAGGCAGCATAGCCTCTGCTCATGTAATAAATAGCGGGACTGAAATCTGTTTTGGCCAAGAGGTAAATGCATCGCACGTCAGGCCTGTATCTTCTGGTTTTGTCACTGGTACTGCTTCGCCAATACACTTGGGGAAAAGATCTCATATATGGCAAATAGAATTAAAGAATGATGAAAATAAACTATCTTGTTTCGTAAAGTTAACTATGGCTATTAAGAAAAGGGCTGAAATGAAATTCTAGTTCCTTTCAGCGGGGTCCATCCGACGTAAATTAGACTCAATAAAAAAAAATGCGACTAGCCATAAAAAAGCATCCCAAAAATCAAGGAAGTCACCCTCTACACCCCAATACAAGGCAGCGACAAACAAAATCGAATACAAACTGAGCTTAACAAAATTAATAATCGATTTTAAAGTGATGGATTCAATGAGCTTTTTACCAAAAAAAATCTCTAGCTCGATAATCAAAACAACTAAGATCCAAGTTCCAGAATTGATAACATCCACAACAGTTAGCCATTGAATTGCGCTCCAATCCGTTGAAGACCCAATAACAGTTTGTCCAGACAGAACAAATAAAGCGCTTCCAACCAATGATTGACAATTCTCACTATCTAGCAATGGATATTCATCAAGGTTTTCAATCACGTTATAGTTTTGTCCGATTAGAGCGCAAATATCACTTACTGCAAAAGGTTCTATATTGGCTAACAAAATATATTTAGAGAAATACCCAAAAAAAGCGTAGCCGATGATTCCATAACTGAAGATTCTGATAATGGATTTTGTTAAAAAAGCAGCTTTTGAATCATCGGTGCTGGAAAAGTATTTAGACGTATTAAATTCGAATAAGAGAAGCAACATTACCCATGCAGCTGTGTCCAAAGTTGCTGCGAAGCCCCCAATAATATCGGATATTGCAATGCCCTGAGTAAAGGTACTTTTGACTGCTAGCGACTCTTCTTGATAGAAAAGGAATATGTTTATAGTTAAAGCCGCGTAAACAAGATATCTGAAAATCTCAAATAGATATGACTCATTTTGAAATTTTATCATTTGTTAATTTCCTAAAATCAAGTTTATCCAGTGTTCCTTAGTCCAGCTGCAATACCCGCAATTGTTACCATAATTGCTTCCTCATAAATACTGCCTGGCTTTTTTCTTTCTCTTTTTAAGAGTTCAACCTGCAAAACATTCAACGGATGAATATAAATATTTCTCAGTTGGACTGACTCTCTTGGCCATGCTTGTCGGTTTAAAAGCTTTTCTTCACCTGCTATTAATTCCAACATCTCCGAATCAGAATTTAGTTTTGATCGCAATTTATCACCTATATCCTGAAGGTCCGAGGAAACCAAAAGCTGATCATAATATTTTGATAGCCACGCATCTGATTTTAAAAATACCATTTCCAACATCGAGAGTCTCGCCCCAAAAAATGGCCATTTTTCTATCATCTCTTGTATTAACTGACTAGAATCTGAATTGTATAAATGAGATATCGCCTCAATAGCACCGAGCCATGCAGGCAACATTAGCCTATTTTGACTCCAGGCAAATATCCATGGAATCGCGCGCAAGCTCTCTATACCTGTATCACTTTTACGTCGAGCAGGCCTGGAACCTAACCGCAAATTGCTGAGTTCACGTTCAGGCGTTGCTTGCCTAAAGTAGGTTACAAAGTCAGGGTCATCTTTCACAAAATCACGGTATGATTTACACGAAATAACAGACAATTTATCCATAGTCTTTCGCCACTCAAGCTCAGGATTTGGTGGCTCTAGCAAATTGGCTTGCAATATCGCATTTGTGTAAATTGAAAATGTCTTAATTGCGATTGAGCTCAAGCCTAACTTTGCACGAATTGTTTCTCCCTGCTCAGTTACACGCAAGCCTTCGCGCAAAGAACCAGGAGGTTGTGAAAGTAATGCTTCATGAGCAGGCGCACCGCCACGACCTAAACTACCTCCTCGTCCATGGAAAAGAGTGAGTTTAATATTATGTTCTTTACATAAACTTATAAGAGCTTCTTGCGCCTCATATTGTGCCCATGACGCAGCTAACATACCCGCATCTTTTGCAGAATCTGAGTAACCTATCATCACCATCAGCTCGCCATTTATTAACTTTTTATAGGATTTATTCTTTAACAAAATTTCTATGGACTCATTTGCATTGTTTAGGTCATCTAGGGTTTCAAACAGTGGCACAACTGGAAGACAACCTTTACATCCCATTTCTTTAAGCAGTAATTGAACAACCAATATATCCGAGGGACACTTAGCCATCGATATAACATAAGCCCCTAGTGCTTCCTCCGGTTGTTTGGCGATTAATTCGAATGTCTTTACAACTTCCAAAGAGTCAGAGCTGAGATCTAAATCACTCCCAATAAGTGGACGGTTTCCTCTAATTTCCTCGAGAAGAAATTGCTGTTTTTTATCTTCCGACCAATTCGAATAGTCACCCAAATCTAGATGGTTACAGATCTCCTCCAGAACTCTCGAGTGCCTCTCACTATGTTGCCTAATATCATGCCTAACGAGATGGGTTCCAAAACAACTTATGCACCTCAAAAGATCTATAATTGATCCATTTGCTATTGCCTGCATCCCACATTCTTGCAGTGATTCATAACAGGCAAATATCGGATCCCATAAGTCTTTTTGATTACTAATTACATTAGTATAAATTGGCTCACGACCATCCAGTTGATTCTCAATATTGTCGATCGTATTCTTTAACTGTAATCTGACATCTCTTAAAACTGTTCTGTATGGTTCGCGCGATGAGTTTGATAACTCTTTGAGATAACTATTGCTCTTTATCATTGATAACTCTTCGATCAAAGAATTAATGTCTCTCATATAAAGAGTTGCTGCTTGCCAGCGCGCAAGCAAAAGTACTTCTCCAGTAACATCAGAAGTAACATTTGGATTACCATCTCTATCACCACCCATCCAAGATACAAATCTCACTGGAGACATTTTTAATGGTAAAGACTTATTGGTGGATTCAGAAAGCGTGGAGTCCAAACGACGCAAAAAATGAGGGATGGCTTTCCATAAAGAGTTTTCTACTACAGCAAAACCCCACTTGGCTTCATCGACAGGACTAGGTCTCTCAGCACGAAAATCATGACTAAACCAAATTTGCGTTACTAATTCTCTTAACCGACGAAATACTGCTTCCTTTTCTCGAGTGGTAGTACCTTTTAACTCAAGCTCACAAAGGCAAGAGTCTATAGCGTCATATTTATGAATTAAAGACCTTCTTGTAATTTCAGTTGGGTGAGCCGTCAGCACTAATTCTATTTTTAATTTTTTTACTGCATCTAGTATCACTTCATCGGAAATATTATGATTTTTTACTAGTGCAAACACTTCTCGGAGTGTTTCTGTTGCAGATACGTGCTCATCGATTCTTCTTGAATGACTAAACTGCTGATCCGCAATATTGGCAAGATTTAAGAACTGACTAAATGCTCTTGCAACTGGAACTAACTCGTCATCATTAAGATCTCTCAAGAGCTTAACCAGTTCTTCACCGTCGCCAACATTGCCTGCTTGAGCAGACTTAGATAAAAGTCTTATGGCTTCTACTTTTTCAAGGAACTCGTGACCCTCGGCATCGGAAATCACATTGCCAAGAATCTTACCTAAAAGACTTACATTAGCTCGTAAAGGATCGTAATTTAAGTCACTCATTACACCTGATTCTACAATTCTATTTAAGTGAAAGAGTATATAACATTAGCAATGACTAAATATGCAAATCAATATTCTAGATTCATTAATTTTTGCAAAAAGCATTTTTCTAAACCATACTGCGCCGCCGATATAATAATTCAAAACACTGGCTGCAAAAAAAGGTACCTTATAAATAACAAAAATAAATCGATTTTCACTACTATTACTACTCACCACAATTTCTTGTCCATTATGGTCGTCCGAGTTAAATGAATCTAATACTGCCTGGATTATGACATCGACTGCATTGGTTTTGTTGATGACTATCCCTGGCTTATCACTATTTTATGCCGGACTTGTCAGATCAAAGAATGTTTTGTCAGTCTTAATGCAATGTTTCGCAATTACCTGTCTTGCTTCAGTCGTTTGGTTTTCCATCGGTTACACCATAGCGTTTGGTGATGGCGGTCAACTGAATTGGATTATTGGAAACTTAGACAATCTTTTTCTAATGGGCATCGCTGAGGGAACTTTAGCTGGCGATATCCCAGAATCTGTTTTTGCAATGTTCCAAATGACTTTTGCAATAATTACACCCGCTCTTATTCTGGGCGCTTTTGTTGAAAGAATGAAATTTAGCGCCATGCTTATTTTTACTTTGCTATGGCTAGTTATTGTTTATGCGCCGATTACACACTGGGTGTGGGGTGGAGGATGGTTGTCAGAACTCGGGCTTCTCGACTTTGCTGGTGGAACTGTTGTTCACATCACTGCCGGAGTAGCGGCTCTCGTTGCGGCGTTAGTTTTAGGCAATAGAAAGGGATTCCCAAAACAGTCTATGCCTCCTCATAATTTAACGATGTCAGTGACAGGTGCATGACTTTTATGGGTGGGATGGTTTGGATTTAATGGAGGGTCCGCATTAGCGGCAAATGGTGATGCCGGCATGGCAATTCTTGTCACTCATCTGTCGGCATCAGCTGGCTCTCTCTCGTGGATGATGATGGAATGGAGAAGACATGGAAAACCCTCTGTTCTTGGAATAGTAACAGGCATGGTCGCAGGTCTTGGTACGATACCACCTGCTTCAGGTTTTGTGGGTCCCGCCGGTGGAGTAGTCATCGGATTTTTAGCGGGTATTATTTGTTACCATGCGACTCAGGCAGTAAAACAGAAATTCCATATCGATGACTCGCTGGATGTTTTCCCTGTCCACGGGGTTGGCGGGATTTTGGGAACACTACTTGCAGGTATATTTGCTTCCGCGAATATAGGGATCTTTAGCGGTCAAGGTTATAACGAGGGTATGTCAATGGTTAGCCAGGTGAGCGTTCAAATGATTGGAGTTCTTTCAACAGTGGGCTACACGGCACTTGCAACTTTTATAATTTTCAAAGTAGTAAACTCATTTGTTTCTTTGCGAATTGACGATGAAGGTGAACTCAAAGGACTCGATTTAGTTGAACATGATGAACGAGGATATGATCTTTAGTATAATTAGCTGTTATCTGGATTGCTCCAAAAACTGACAGAGATACTCAGCTCCGCTGAGTATTCTCGAAGTCTGTCTAGCCAGAAGGTCAGGGGGAACAAGAAATAAGTTTTTGTTTTTTACTGCATCAATTTCTTGCCATTTTTGCCAAGATCTAAATAGCTTTCTTTTAGCCTCTTCACCGCCACTTGAAAGTATTACTTGCGGGTTTTCAGACAAAACAGCCTCTATATTGATTATTGGAGTCAGTGAATCTATGTTTGCAAACACGTTTACACCCCCGCAAATTGAAATTATTTCACTTATAATATGTTGCTTATTAACCGTCATCAAAGGCTTATCCCATACTTGATATAGAGTTTTTACTTTTTCTAATTTACTAAAACGCTTCGTTATACTTTCTAATTGACTTACAAATTTATTCGTCATTTTTACACTTTCATCTATTTTACCCGTTAAAATTCCGAGTCTTCGATAAACGCTTGGAAAATCTTCTAATCTTGATATTTCAAAAGAAAATACTCGAAAACCGAGTGATCTAAGTCGATTGATTGTGGAAATACCATTACCTGAGGACCAAGCAAATATAATATCTGGCTGAAGGGCAGTTATGGCCTCATAATTTACAGCAGAATGGCTATTTACTCTTTGAATACTGTTTGCTTGAGGCGGATAATTGCTGAACTCATCTGCTCCCACAATCAGGTTTCCTGCATCTATTTCAAAGAGTAATTCTGTAAGGTTAGGGGCCAAAGAAACAATTCTTCTTATTGGCTCTGAAATTTCTACTTTAGCGCCAAGATCGTCAATAACAACAACATTTGCTTCTGAGTAATGAGCTAATAAAGAAGCAACTAAACATGTCAAAGGGAGGAGTTTTAACACTTTCCTTTGCCCAAGATAATGAAAAAAAAGAAATAGTTTAAAAATAACCGATCAATAGTCAACTCCTTTTCGAGCCTTAATCCCATTGTTATAAGCATGTTTAATTTCTTTGACTTCTGAGACTGTATCAGCGATTTCCTTAAGTCGACTACCTCCACCCCTTCCAGTAACAACAACGCTCTGCGAAAAAGGCCTACCTTTGATCGCATTAATAACTTTATCAGCATCTAAATACTTAAAACTCAGCATGTAAGTAATTTCATCAAGAACAACGAGGTCTAAAGTCTCATCCTCCAGCATTCGTTGGGCTACTGACCAAGTTTTCTCTGCAGCTTCCATATCAGATGATCTATCCTGTGTATCCCAAGTAAAACCGGTACCCATCTGATAAAACTGAATATCTGGTAATGTATTTTTGAGATATAACTCTTCTCCGGATAACTGTTGTCCCTTAATGAATTGAACAACTCCAACTTTATGATTGTATCCTAGTGCACGAAGTACCATACCGAAGGCTGAACTAGTTTTACCTTTGCCATCTCCTGTCAAAAGTATCATGACCCCTTGTTCTAGATTATTTTTTTCTATTTGCGAATCAATACGCTGCTTCTGTTTTTGCATTTTCGCTTTATGCTTATCGTTTTTATTTACAACACCCGTATTCAATACACTTATCTCCTTTCTATTTTTAGGGACCAGCTCTGACAGCTGGCCTTATAAAAATAAAGTTACATTTGATATCTCAAACCGACCGATGCCCCGATACCCAGAGTCTTGTATCCAAAGACTTCCTCATAATTATCATTTAAGAGATTGTCTATTTTAAACAATAAAGACATCTTGTTTGACATTTTATAGTTGATAGCGATGTCCACTAAAGTGTGATCTGCTAACTTAACATTCTCTGGATTTTGAGGGAAAGGCGGATAAAAAGTATCAAATTGAGATCCAACAAACTGGGCATTCATTGAAATATTTATTGCGTCTGAAAGGACCCAATATAGACCTAAACTTGCCATTTGCTCAGGACGTCTTATTTCTCTTGTAATTGTCTCTCCATCCTGTTGATCTGATTTCACGAATGTATAAGAGGAATTTATTGATAATACATTTGATATCTCTCCCGACACGGAAACTTCGATACCCTGTCGGTTGCTCCTGCCTGACATATTTGCAGATGTGTAAGCAAAAGTTGCAGGATCATATACAAAACCGTTTATCTCATTCTCTAAATCAGAGTCAAAAACAGTAAAAGTCATATCAATCAAATTTTCTGCAAACGTATAGTCGAGACCAAGTTCAGTGCTAACTGATTCCTCTGGTATCAAAGAAGGATTACCTAGAAAATTTGTATAAAAACCGAAACGTTCAGTAAAGGTTGGATTCTTTATCGCTTTACCAATTACTCCTCGTATTCTCATCGCATCGGATCTTTTATAAATAAACTCACTTCTGTAAGAAGTAGAACTTCCAAATTCAGAGTTATCCTCATACCGCCCGCTAAATCCCAATGTCAAATTATTCAGTGGCTCATAACGATATTCCAACGCAAATCCATCATTCTCCCTAGTTCGATTTTGATTTGGATCGTAGATGCCGTAAGCAATATCTCCTCTCTGCATCCAATCCTCTTTTTCTTTTTCTATCAGAATAGAAAAGCTCTGCGAATCCGCAATGTATGACCCCAAATATTGAAGCTGCGACTTTTCCGAGGCTGTAATATTTCCTCTAATGCCATCGGCATAAGCCGCGTTATCAAACCGTGATTCAGCAATTGTAAAATTATGACTCCAAGGTCCATCTGCCGGCACATAAATAGTTTTAATTTTCGCTGTTAAATTATCGAAATCTGAGCTTTTTGACTGATCCTCCACTAACCCATCAAAATTATCATCAGAATCGTAATCCACTCTGCCATCCGACTTACGCGCTGTAACCAGCACATTTACTTGGGGATTCACAATATATCCTGACTTGATATTCATGGTTGTGTTTTGATATCCATCGTCTTCATTTCCATCTCTTGATATGTTGTCTCCGTCCGAATCCATCCGGCTAAATCCCGCTCGAAAATGAAATCCTTCATCCTTTCTGCTGAAATTAAAACCAGAATTATGTGTATTCCAAGAACCCACCTGAGAGTATATCTGGGCTCCATTTTTCTTACCTGATTGAGTAATAATATTTACTTTACCAGCTAAAGCATCACTGCCGCTGATGGCGCTTTGCGGTCCTCGGATTACTTCAATTCTTTCGATGTCGGCGATAGAGACTGTTCCCCAAACAAATTCATCATTTTGGGATGGATCATTTGCTTCTACGCCATCAATTAATACAAGCAAATGATTTGCTTCTGCTCCGCGTGCCCTTATCTGTGTCTGTGCGCCATAACCACCTGATTGACTAACTGCAAAACCTGGAACATCTCGAAGAATTTGACTAATATTAATGACTCCCCTATCCCTAATAAGATCACCATCAATTATCGTCACAGAATTACCAGTTTCTGATCTATCTATTGGCGTGAAAGATGCTGAAACAATAATTTCATCGATAATTTGGTTAGATTGCGCGAAAGATAAGTTAGCTACGAGAAATAAGATGACCCCGAGTTTTTTATAATTAGATCCGACTTTCATATAATATCCTTTTTATTCGTTCACACCCGAACGATTTGACAAACAAAATAAGGATGAAGAAACACAGATCAATCTGATCAAACTCATAATCATTGATTCCACACCCCGTGGATCGTTGATGTTCCAATAGGCCGGTCTCCGGACTCACAAATGAACATAAGTTCTGTTTAATAACCTTCCCATGCTCGATGCACAGTGGCTTATTTATTAAACATTTTTGTATACCGTTGCGGGGGCAGTATCGGGTTTCGCTTACACAGTACCGATTTCCCGTTTAACTCAGAGCACCATAAGAAGTGTTCTCAGCACCTATCAAAAAAGACAACACTCGCAATCTAACTTTGTAACTGGATAATGTCAAACCGAATATTCGCACATGTCGATCTTAGAAAACTTAGATCCGCATTTGAATTGTAGAATCAAAAAAGTGCTTCGAGCGCCTCAAATATTTTTTTCACACCAATCACTTTTAACCCCGAGATAGGCTTTTTGGGTACATTTGCGAATGGGACAATTGCCCTCGTAAAACCGTGTTTTATGGCTTCCTTTAGCCTCTCTTGACCACTTGAAACTGGCCTAATTTCTCCAGATAGACCAACTTCTCCAAAAACCACAACATCTCGTGATATAGGTTTATTTCTGAAACTTGATATTATCGATAAAACGAGTGCCAAATCAGCAGAAGTGTCCATGATTTTTACACCACCTACAACATTCACAAATACATCCTGATCTCCCACCATAATATTCCCATGCCTATGAAGAACAGCAATAAGCATTGATAGTCTATTATTGTCTAGACCCAAACTGACCCTCCTTGGATTACCCAAATGACTGTCGTCTACTAACGCTTGTAGTTCCACTAACATAGGTCGAGTACCCTCCCAAATGACCACCACAATACTTCCGGAAGATACTTCCTCGTTGCGTTGCAGGAAAATAGCAGAGGGATTCGGAACGCCTTTAAGTCCACGCTCAGTCATCGCGAAAACTCCTAGCTCGTTGACCGCCCCAAAACGATTTTTAATCCCTCTCAATGTTCGATATTGACTATCTTTTCTCCCTTCCAGCATCAGAGAGCAATCAATCATGTGTTCAAGCACCTTTGGTCCTGCGAGAGTTCCATCCTTAGTAACATGGCCGACGATGATTAATATAGTGTTTGTTTGTTTAGAAAATCTAACCAAAGCTGCAGCACTTTCTCTTACCTGAGAGACACTGCCAGGTGCCGAGGTAATATCTTCTAAATGGACCACCTGAATTGAATCAACAACAAGAAGTCTTGGTTTTTTTTCTCTGGCAATCAGACATATATTCTCCACCGAAGTCTCGGTCATGATTTGTAATTTGTCCATCGGGAGATCCAAGCGTCTTGCTCGCATAGCTACTTGCTGCGAAGATTCCTCTCCAGTTACGTACAAAGCGCTTTCATTTTTGGCCATATGACAAAGGGTTTGCAAAAGAATGGTACTTTTTCCTGCCCCAGGCTCACCGCCCAAAAGAACACAAGAACCTAGGACAAATCCACCACCCAAAACTAAATCTAACTCAGAATTTCCAGACTTTACACGCGGGACCTCGTCAAGCTCGACATCCTTCAACAAATTTATAGAACTACTCGAGGCTCCTGAAAAACCATGCTGATGTCTAGATATTCCATTGGGAGTTGGATTTATCTTAACCTCACTCAATGTATTCCAAGCATTGCAGTCGGTGCACTGCCCCTGCCATTTACGATAATCTGAACCACATTCATTGCAGACAAAGGCTGTTTTTAATTTAGATACCAATTAAATCCTCATTGTTTAAATTTTTAAACTAAAAAACTATACGTTTTTATCAATCGTTTTGCATCTCCAACCTGTTGTATTAAATTAAAATATAGAAGCAACTTAAACTCAGTATCTCGTAGAAAGCGTCTCTTTCTGATAAGGTAATTGAATGCTAGAAAAAATAGATAAAACTTTATTCTTTTCATCAGAGGTTGCATCATCGATTGGTGTGGACGAGGCGATCCTACTTCAAATATTGCGTGATAATTCACTTTTTAGTTACGGAGTAGAATCTGACAACTTGAAATGGAATGCTACAGATTTAAACAAGTTATCGAGCATCTGTGCCTTTTGGACTAATGACGACATATATCGAGTTTTTTTCAATCTGCATCAAATGGGCATCATCGCAACTTCAGGAGACCCAAAACTTGATGGGAAATTCCTATATTTGCTTAACGAAAGCGGGAATGCTTCAAAACAAGCGGACACAGTTAATAATATCAATCTCGAGGAGCAATCTTATAATGCTCCAGCTTTGCCAATCAACCCAGATTGGATTCCCGATGATGAAACCTTCAGACAACTTGAACAACTTGGTGTTGCAAAAGACTTTGCTAACCAACAAATTCCTCAATTCGTGTCGTACTGGCGTGAACGAAATATATCAAGACACGGTTGGTCATCAAAATTCATAAAGGAAGTTTGGCGTCAGTGGCAAAAAAACAAATCCATTGAAAATGCGAGAAAAAAGCAGTTTGAAATTGACTTCAAATGGAAACCGTCTCAAGAGGTATATGATATTTTATCGACAAAAGGAGGAATTAATAGAAACTTTATTGAAGATTCTATTCCTGAATTTGTCCTCTATTGGAGGGATAGAGGAGATAAATCGAATACCTGGGACTCCAAATTCGTGCAACACGTCAAAAGACAATGGAATTTCTTCTCGGGCTTGATGAAAAATGATAATGATCCCACGCCAATTACAGAGGATTGGCAACCCAAAAATGCCGTATATGATGTATTGGCAATGGCAAATATAAATAGGGAGTTTGCTGAGGATTCGATAAAAGAATTTATAATATATTGGCAAGAAAATGGTAATCCACAAATGTCCTGGAGCACTAAATTTCTTCAATATGTGAAACGAAGGTGGGCATTCAATATAAATCCAAAAATAGGACATAAAAATGTCAAACGACAAAATCCAGAAAACCGGATCAGAAATAGAAGTATCGTCGAAGCGCTGGCAGATAGAAGTTGGGCATCTTAATAAGGATCCTGACTTAATCGACGCGATTAATGAGATCTTTGCGATGTTCCAGGTTAACTACCATAATCAGTATTACAGTGCATTTGGTGATAGCAGTGAGTCAGAGAATCTCGCTAAAAAACTGTGGTTGGCCAAGCTTAATGAATTTAACAGTAACATTTTATACAAGGCTGCTGAAAAGATCATAACTGAAAGTGAGTACTTACCAACTCTAAATAAAATGATTCAAGCATGTGTTTATTTCAAATTACCTCGACAACTTCCTACGCCTCACGAAGCATATCATGAAGCCTGTATAAAGGAGAGCCCAAAAAATATCCAGACGTGGTCTCACCCCATCGTGTATTTAGCTGGAAAAGACACAGGATGGCTCCGAATGCATAGTGAAACAGATGCCAAAGTCTTCCCAGTTTTTAGCAAAGTTTTTCAAAAATATTGCAAAAGGCTTGTTAATGGAGAAAAGTTTTCGATAGATGCTGACCCTCAACCCGCAAAAATAATTAAAAAAACGGCCTCAAAAAAGTTCAATCAAAAACAGTTGGAAGAACTTACTACTATTCTTGAGTAAATCACATATATTGATAAAGAACCAATGCAACCACTGACTCATAACTCAACTGCTCGAAGAATGGCAAAAACCATTCTCAATGGATTTAGAAGTTATTTTGCAGATTATTTAAATTCCACACTTACCGCTAAAGCTAGATTTGAAAAATCTGACTGGCACGGTGTACGTCAGGCAAATGTCGAAAGACTTGAAATATATAAAACAAAAATTGCTCAAACTGTCGAATATTTGAGAGTTATTACGAATAAAGATATCAATGACCTTGGGTTATGGAGTGATGCAAAAACAGCATATACACAACTTATTTTTAATTTTCCTAACTTTGAGATCGCTGAAACTTTTTTTAACTCAATATTTAGCGATATCAATGATCACGATAAAATTTCTGATGATGTTGTGTATGTAATTTCATCACAACTCATTGAAGCACCTGAAGCAGAATATAGTATTTTTATAAGGTATGAAGGCGTTAACTTCAGAAGCATTTGCCAAAAAATTTTATTAGAAGCAGAATTTTCTCTCCCTTGGGAAAATATAGACTTTGACCTTGACTGCATAATGAATGTTTTTAATTCGGAGGTAGTCAAAATTATAAAAACAACTAATTTGAAACTCCGGGTGGATCTTCTTGAATCAACTTTTTATCGCAGTAAAGCCGCGTATATGGTTGGACGAATAAGTGTTGGCGACAAGACTATTCCCTTAGCGATCGTTGTCTTAAATAATGGGCAGAATAAATTATTTGTCGATACTATCGTTTTTGATTCTGATGAACTGAGCATTATTTTCAGTTTCACGAGAAATCATTTCATGGTGGATTCACCACTACCTTATCAGTACACGCATTTCCTCAAGAACTTAATGCCAAAAAAGTTAGATTATGAAATTTATAATTCATTAGGATTTCCCAAACATGCTAAAACTGAGTTTTACAGACAACTAGTAAATCACCTAAATAACTCAAGCGATCAATTTGTGGTTGCTCCCGGCATCAAAGGAATGGTGATGTCCGTATTCACACTCCCTTCATACAATATAGTTTTCAAAATTATAAAAGATAATTTTTCGCCTCCAAAAGAAGTTACACACAATGAAGTCAAGGAAAAATATAAACTAGTCTCACAATATGATCGAATCGGCAGAATGGCGGACACACAAGAATTCGATAATCTGATTTTTCCTCTTGAACGATTTTCTAGCGAGTTAATAGACGAGCTTAGCGCTGTTGCACCCTCACAAATTGTCATCAGTAGTAATTCGATATTAATACGCCATTTGTATACAGAACGGTACATGACACCGCTTAATATATATCTTGAGAGCGCTAATGATGAAGAAATGAGTGATGTTATGGACGAGTATGGTAACTGCATAAAACAATTAGCCGCAGCAAATATTTTTCCAGGTGATATGCCGCTCAAAAACTTTGGCGTAACCCGACATGGAAGGGTAGTCTTTTATGATTATGATGAAATCGCGGCCCTTACTGATTGTAATTTTAGAAAAATTCCGCCTCCGCGAAATGAGTATGAAGAAATGAAGGCTGGCACCTGGTACACGGTCGGACCCAACGATATTTTCCCAGAGGAATTCAAATTGTTTTTTTCTGGAAATGCCAAAGCAAGACTAATGTTTGAAAAAATTCACAGCGAATTATACGACGTGGCTTTTTGGATTAATTTGCAAAACCAAATCAGGAGTGGATTCGTGCTTGATGTGTTCCCATACCGCAGAGCCAAAAGATTTGAGCGCGGTCAAAGTTCAGAATTAGAGGTATTCGCTGACTAACGGAAGAGGATTTTCCCCTCTACATCACCTTTCTTAATTATAAAACCGTCCTCCATAATAGTCTTTATTGCCCAGCCATTATGAACACTCTCCCCTTCTGAGTATGCTCTATCCTCAATAAACAGCCGATTCGCACGAGACCCTTCCACAAGAAAAATATACCCGGATAAGTCGAAATCTGGCAATTTATAATCACTGGTTTCCGAAATGAATACCTCGTCAAGAATATCATTCTCAATACTCAAAATAGGGCTCTCTTTACTTAAGTTTTGATTAGCTGCATCAGGCAATCCTTCTTTGAAAGGGATCTCTATAAAAGAGTTTTCAGTAATCTCATATTGCTCTGAAATTAAGTACAACGCGGCAATAATTAATGTTGAAACAACAAAAATGATCAGGGTTTTATAAAAGTATTTTTCTTTCTCTTGGCGATGAGATGCCAGATCAGTGCTTAAAATATCCTCAATCCTAGAGGGATTATCTTTTGCTCTATCATTTTCAGCCTTTTTCAAGGCTTTAAGTATGTAAGACATCCCTTAACCACTCTCTTGAATTATTAGTGGTATGTCTTCATTAGTAAGTTGATTAATCAGCATAATAGTTCTTCTGCCAACAATTCCATCAGGTTTTATATTATTTTGTTTTTGAAATAAAACAATCTCATCAAAAACCGCCTGAGTAAATCTTCCGCCCGTTATCAATCTTTGTTTGTTAGTATAAATTTCCGTCAATTTATCTTGCAGCCAAACTAGTCCGTCCTTATTTTCATCACCAAATTTTAAAACTTTAAATTGTTTTGGCGGCGCCCATAAATAACTGAAAGACCCTGTCCACCGTTCTAAAAAGATTTCCAGTTTTATAGATGATTTACCATTTAAATCGAATAGCAATATAGACTCTTCTCTTACCTCCAACAACACCGCACTTGTGATATTTGAATCTGAATCAGTCAAATGGACTATTCCTGGCCTATTAGTCTTTAAAACAACTTCAAAATCAATGAATTCATCCGTCTCATACTTTAATCCAATATCTCTTACCACGCTGTTCAATGCTTCTTCCGTAAATACCCCCTCAACCTTATGACCCCAGAGAGAGAATAGATATTCAATGGGATTAATGCTTGAGGAAACACGTTCAACCGATTGATTTGCATCGGATNTTTTTAATGGTCTCGNTAAAGAAATATTATTTTGTTTTTCCTCTTGAAATAAATTGCNCTCGAACTTACCCTGATAATTGTATTTACTTTTATCAGTCGCTATTTCTCGTTGAAGCTCTTCTCTGAAAAAGAACATTAAAATCGAAAGACTTAGAAAGATGAAAATTCCTATTCGCCAAGCTTTACTCCTAAATGCTTTTGTTTTTTTTCCAAGAACTTCAGCAGATGACTTGATTACTAAAGATGCATTTACAGATTGTTTACTTTCAGAGTAGGCCGCTAAAAGAGCTTGATGACATACCAAGTTAATAAGACGAGGAACTCCCTTGGTAAGTTTGAAAATATATCTATATGATCGCCTATCAAANAGCTCACGAATGGCGCCCGCCTGAGCTAACCTATAATTTATATAATCTGGAATCTCGCTGAGTTTTAAAGGCAGCAAATGAAACCTTGAGACAACACGCTGATTGAGTTGCCGTAGATTATTTTGTGNTAATTTTTCTGTAAGTTCTGGTTGTCCCACCAACAAAATATGCAGCAATTTACTACTATTTGTCTCCAAATTGCTGAGCAAACGCAAACTCTCTAAAATTTCATCATCGAGGTTTTGCGCTTCTTCAAGAATGATAAGTGTTTTTAATCCTTCAGAATGGGCCTGCAAAAGGTTGTCATAAATCGCATCAGAACACTGCTTAGCGTATGAAAGATGTGAATTCCTTTTGAACTTTATAGACAGCTCTTTGCAAATACTCGCAAATAAATCAGCTTCTTTAAGTTTACTATTTAAAATGTAGGCTACACGGATATGCGCTGGTAGATGCTCAATTATTGTTCTGGTGAGCGTTGTTTTTCCAGTCCCAACTTCCCCTGTCAGGACGACAAATCCGCCTTCTCTATCTAAACCATATTTTAAATGCGCTACCGCCTGTCGGTGTTGATAACTGGGAAATAAAAGATTAGGGTCAGGAACAATAGAAAATGGCTCTCTTTTGAGTCCAAAATGCTGCAAGTAAACGCCCATTTGTAAAATGACTACTCACTCTTATCGTTTTTGTCTAAACCCTGACCAATAAAATCTTTTAGCTGTTTTGCAACAACACCATCATCTGAATCTTCAAAATCCCTCGTGATAAGATGATCAAACTTTTGACGTGACAAGACGTTCGCTTCCTCAGGATTTCTTAAAATTGTGGGCCGAATAAACATCATAAGAACCTTCTCTCGATCATCTTTCGATGATTTGCGAAAAAGACTGCCCAATATCGGTATATCACCCAATAAAGGAACTTTTTCAGCATTATCACCGGAGGTACCCTCTATTAGGCCACCTAAAATCAGTAACTCGCCATCCTGAATCATAACATTTGTTTGTATTGTGCTCTTTGTAGTTGTAGCTCCTAATAAGGAATTAGCTGTCCCTGATTTTACGGCTGAAGATTCTTGTTCTATCTCGAGCCTAACCGCATCACCCTTACTGATCTGAGGTTTCACTTTTAACATTACTCCTACTTCCTCTCGATTTACCGTAGTAAAAGGATTAACGCTATTAGTATTGTTTGTATTTGCATAACTTCCCGTTGGGAAAGGCACCTCTTCACCGGATGTAAGCACCGCCTCTTCGTTATCCAATGTAATTACTGAAGGGGTTGATAGAATCCTGCTACGCCCATCTGATTTTAAAGCCTGCACCAGTAACCCAATACCTCTCCCAGTTTCTTGATCAAAATCACCAGCCATTCCTATAACACTCGGCGCAAGAGAAGGAAGTGAACTTGTAACTGTCGACGAATCNCCATCAGCAATTGAGCCTAATAAAGTCGCTAATACTCCATCAAAATTTGTTAGATATGCACCTTCATCCTGTCCTGTAATTGCCAATTGCGAGCTCAAATTTTTTGCTTGGCTTTCTGATAATTCAGCAATAACTGCCTCAATCAAAACTTGAGGTCTTGCTCTATCTAATTTGTCGACTACATTTTTTATCTCTCGGATAACCGCAGACGGAGCCGCCATCACCAAAGCATTATTTAGTTCATCAATCTCAATTTTATAGTTGGTGGTTGTTTTCTTATCGCCCGTTGACTCACCCGCCAATCGAAGAAAGACATCTGAACTTAACATGCCATCAATTATTGGCTTGATCTCTGATGCCCTGGAGTAATCTAAATAAATTACTTCAACACTCCCTTTTTTAGTGGAAGGGAGATCAAGTAGCTTCAACATATTTTTAAAAGCAGTTCTTGCAATCCCTGGACCACTGACTATAACTCTATTATTCAGACCATCCTCTACTAAAGACAGTTCTTGTTTTTGCAGTTGCTTCAATTGACCAGCAATATGTACTGCTTCACCAGCTGAAATAAAATCCAAATTTATAACTTCGACCGCTGTCTGATCCGGATCGTCCATTTGCTTTATTACTCTATTTGCAGCAATGATGTTTGATCGAATATCGGACATAACTAAATAATTACTTCCGGCAAAAGCTAGCAACCTTGCACCATTACTCAGCAATGGTTTGATTATTGGAACTAGGGTGGCTGCTTGGACATGCCGAACCTTGACTATTTCAGTAACTAACCTGTTATCTCCATCACCTCCGGCAAATTGAAAAGCCTGAGTGAAAGGAATAATNCGNGTAACCGCGCCATCCTCTACTGCTTGAAAACCTTGAACTTGAAGAGAGGACAAAATCGCTTCGTACAAAAGATTTGCATCAATCGGGCCTGGCGATATTATCGTGACTTTCCCTTTAACCCTGGGATCAAGGACAAAAGACTTCCCTGTAATTTCTGCAAGACTCTCAATAACACTTCTAATATCAGCATCTCGAAAATTAATTTGAACTGTTTCATCAGCAGAAAGAGCTGACGAAGTAAAAGAAATAAAAAAAGCAATGAACGCAAGCCGTCTTAAAATTCCCTTAATATCAAATATTACTCTAAGTTTGGCTTTCATTTTTTAATCCTTAGTAGAACCAGATTCAAGTTTGCTATGGTTTCATACCAAGAGCAGGAAGCATTTTAGCTGACAAACTCTCAGCATTCACATAAATTATTTCTTCTTGCCCCTCACGCAAAATAGTTACAGGTAAATTNCTCGATGATTTAAGTTTCATNAAATTCATTGGATTTCCCATAAGATCCTGAATGAACGACCCATCCACTTGCAGAATTACATCGCCATCTCGAATATCTGCTAATGCTTTTACCTCAGAAGAAAGGCTATTCACCTTAAATCCTTGCCCCTGTCCAACCTTGACAGGGACCGCTCCGAATAAGTTGGAAATAGCAAAGCCTTCTTGCTTGATATTCGAAAGTGAAGCACTCTCAGAGGTGGCGGACTGCATGATTACGTCATGCTTCTTCATCATTAATTGCTTCCTAACACCACTCTCCTCTATGATAATTCGATAAGGCTGTATTTCTACTAATTCAATTGATCCTGAGAGCTTATCCCCGACCTTGAATACTTTTTCAGGTCGTCCTTTAAACTTTAAAGTTGCGGACGAATTGCTATCGGATAACATCACACCTAAAAGATCTGCATCTATTTTTAATTCAGGTAGCTTTTTGTCCGATCTATTAGATTCAACCTTACTAATTATTTTTCCTTCACCGAACCAATTCCATGAATCAGCTCTAATAGATTGCGTACTATTAATTTTGACAATTGGTGTTTTTTCATCGGCCAATAAAACAAAAATGAGCTGAAACAAAGAAAATACTAAGAGCCCTAATGAGATTAAAAGAATAATATTTTTAATTTCTAGATAGTTTTTTAAATATTTAATATTCAACTGCAGCCACCACAATAGTCGCATCATAATTATTTTCTGATGATAATGTCATAACTACCTGATCAACTTTATAGCCCGAGCAACTCGCTTGAGAATAAAAATCTAAAAATTGATTTGCATCCGATCCGGACAATTGAAATTTAATTTTATCCTCCGCTTGCTCAAAAGAATTTACCGAAAGTAAATTCCGTCTTGCTAAATTCGTGATCTGATCCCCTATCGTTCCACGCTTATAATTCCGCGAAGAGCAGGCATTCTCTAATTTCTTCACCACACTTATTTTGGAAGAAATCCAAATAAAATCTGACTTAAGGATCTCTAGCTCTTGAGATAATTTTGAATGTTTGGCCAGCAATGGATTTACTGAAATAAATGCTAAACATAACAGCAATAAAGCCAAGCCAATATAAAGCAGCCTCTTTTCTCTTACTTGCAAGAGGTTAAATTTTTCTGTTATGTACAATCGAAGCGTATTAATCGGAATTATCCTTATTCAACCTTTAGAGGGAGTCACGGACAACACCATATTGTCCTCTCCCGCCAATTTATCTGGAATTAAACTTACACGGTAACCATCAATTTTTAGGGATTTCTTGCTTAACTTACCAGCATTTCTGATAAATATTTGTACTGAAGACTCATTAAGCACCATTCCGACCAACTCGCATTCACAGTTTGTCATTATCGATTGCAAAGATCTAAGAGTCTTTATTATTGGTGAATCTAGAGCTTCTTTTTGCTCAAATAAACGCTGTAGATTTGCCTCTGCTTTACTTCTCAAAACCGACGTAGCTGGAATATTTTCATTAAAAATTTTTCTAAAGACGTCCACATTTTTATTTTGATAAAGCGCGATGCTATTTTCCAATGAGCTACTGCTAATAATTACAGAAGTGAGAGATGTCATTATTGCAATACATATTATACCTGCGGCAATTGACCACTGATTAATTAGTGAGGATTTCAAATTTCTCTTTAATTCTTTTGGAAGCAAATCTACTCCCTCATTCGAACCGAAAGTCCAATTGATTTTCGATTCGTTGACCCTCGCGATTTTAAGCAACCGCAGTGGAATTAAGTTCTTGTCGGGGATAGATATCGACAAACGATAACTTGGGTTTTCAACCAAAAACTTTTGGATAAGAGGCCATGCTATTGGAGCTTTTGAGGCAAATCCCTCTTTACGAGAAGTTCTGACCAAGATTATTCCCTCTCTCCAGCCCACACTTATAATATTTTCTTCAAACGGTAATGCGAGATAATCTGGTGTCATCGAAACTGCTTCTATACTCGAATTTTCTGATATCCTTTTCCATTCTCTTATACGATCAATACTGGTTACCGCATAGGTGAGTTGCTCAGGTGTCTCATGAATCAAACTAAAGTGAGTTTCTGATGGGTCTTGAAGAATTTTATCCTCTAGCATCCAAGGAATAATATCTATCCACTTTCTTCTCGGCGCAGTCGGAACATCAACATAATGAATGCTCGTATACTCAGATGGAACCCATAAACTTGCGAGCTCAGTCGCATCTGCTTTTGGACCTTTAAGAGCGTTTTCTAATTCCACTTGCCTCTTCTCAAGGTCAAAAATATGCCAAGTATTCATGCTATTTAAATTCCATTATCGAACATGCAGATTGGATTATATTAGTTTCTTGAGAATTTTGCTGATCTGTCTCTGAGACCCCATCTTTCTTTGAAAACAAGGCCTCTATTTCAGAAATTGGTTTACTTGAAGGCAGGATTTTTGGCACCAATCTAATATCTCTAGAAATAATATTTATTCCTGCATTTTTTGTTCTATGTAGCAAGCTAGTAAGCTCCATCTTAGCTTCTCCAATTTCGGCTTCTAAATATAACTTAAAGAAATCACTGCTCACAGAGATCAAGTGTGGCGGCCAAATCAAATTAGCTCTGCCAACTCCAGGTTTAATTGGATCCCAAAGCGCTAAGTAATCATTTATTTGGTTATAAAAATCATTTACATTGCTGAAAGGCCTTCCCGATAGAACCGCTTCGATGAAAGCTGACCCATAATTTCCACTAAGTGACTGTAAAATTTCTACTGATGCAGTATTTATGTTGATTGGTGTTTGAAACGGAAGTGCCGACAACCAGGGCATTAATTCATTGACCTCTTCGATCGTATAACCCATAACTGCGGATAGCTCTGATGAAGATACAAACAAATCATTATAAACAACTACGGAATTCTCTAACCCTTCATAATCTGCCTGCTCTGCACCCCACGAGCCTGCACTATCGTCAGCATCTATCCAGTCTTTTATTGCATACACCCTGCTTGGATTTACTGGAATACTCATTAGCTCGAGAAGATTCAACCAAACTTTGGCAAAGCCAATTTTTTCAAAATCATCCAGCTCGCCTTGTATGAGAGAGTTATCATAGTATTTAAAACTATTTATATTAAAGGCACCTTGTAAATCACTCAGGCAACCAGTCAACGTTCCTCCCTCTACTGGTAATAAAGGAAGCGCCTGCGCCCAAATCTCTCCGTAATGATCAATAGTATTATCTTTCATATCTTCGAAAAGCAACTCAGTTGCCCAACCTTCGCCACTAATAGCTATTAAAAGCGCCTGATCATTGTGTAGAAAGCGAGAAGCTTGAGATAAATCTATTTGATGTCGGTAAAAGATGTTCGACAATATTAGACTGACTGCAAATATCAGAATAATTGCAGATAGAAGGGCTACACCAGCTTGCCGCGCGCTCATTTTAGTTGCTTATCACTCCAGGATATATTCGCGTTATCTCAGCTTCATTTTCAAATATTATTTTAATTTCGATCATTCTGGGTAGCAATTTCCCAGACCTTGCTGGCGCATTTGGCGGAGGCCAATCTGGATGATAATTTCCATTTGCGTCTAAATGATTAATTTTTATCTCAGAAACATTATCTAGCAAACGAAGCTTTACTCCATCACTCTGACGAGGTGATTCCGTGGCACCCCAGGAAGTACGGATGAGTTGGTTATCGGCATTAAGTCTATAATCAATTCGCCTTAGCCCGCTCGGATTACTTTTTATGCTTGGGCCGCCACCACGAGTGAATCTTATCCCAAAATCACTCGGATCAGTGAAATATGCATCCTCCATCTCACTTAACCCGTCATAAAAACGCCTAGGCTTAATATGCAAAATATCTCTTCCAATTATCTGTAATGCCCGGGCTAATTGAGATTCATCTTGAAAACTTTCCTGACTCCGTTTATTCATTTGGGTCATTACCTCAACAGCCTGATATGACATGATCGAGAGGATGGATAAAAGAAACAGTGATACGATCACTTCTATTAGGGTGAAGCCTGATTGTTTTTTCAAAATTAATTGCTCTTTATTAGATAAACAGCAAGAGTAGATAGAGTCTTGTCATTATCTGGAGATTCAACCATAACTTGATACCGATATAAATCTTGTCCCATAGCTTTCTCAATTTCTAACTCCCATACCCAATCAGTTCTTCCTTGGAGTTCTTTCCCTTTTTTCTTTAATACTATTTGATTACTTTTAGCTGACCACGCTTGAGATACCTTATACCGATTCATCAATTGATTCCAAGCAACGTTATGAGCAAAAAATCTATCTTTCAACAACACCCTCTCATCTGCATATTGCTGCACTGAGTAAATCGCACTGCTCAATACTAAACTCAATATAAATAGTGCGACGACTAGTTCAATCAAGGTAAATCCAGAATTATTTGTTTTAGATTTCAATCATCTATTCTCGACATCTGTACACTAGATTCTTCAGCATTCCATCTAAATGTAAATTTGTTATCAACTTCAAGNAAATAAAGAGTCATAATTTCTTGGGGCTCTAAATATCCATCGGGAAACAACAGAACAAAAGGTGAAGATTCTTTTTCGATATTAGACTCTTCCAAAGAAAGTGATGAACTGCCCTCAAGTAGCACTTCATCTGCAATTAATCGCCCAACTAGTTCTTCCTTGTCCTTACCAAATCTAATATACCCTTTATGATCCAACAAAAATCTTGCAGGTATCTCTGTTTTTAACCATTGATTTCGGTAATATATTACTGGCGTAAGCGCAATTACCTCTTCTGTCTCTGATTTAAAATCAGGCATTATTCCATAAACTGTGCCTTCTAACATCGCGTGCTCAAAAACCAGATTAATCCAAATCAGGAGCCTCTCAGATTCAGAAACATATCTGCGGTCAGATGACTGACTGATCGAATATATTACAGANGTGAACAATATTACGACTATTGCGGAAACCACTAATAATTCTATGAGTGTAAACCCTCTCTGATTCCTCACTCTGTGATATCCATTNATCAAAACAGGAAATAAGTATAACTAATCATTGATATTCCAACTTCCTAAATCAGCATTAGAATCAGTCCCCCCTGATACTTTGTCGGCTCCTAAAGTATATACCTCAACCGGCTTTCCATGAGTCCCCGGATTTGAGTACTTATATGGTTCTTTCCATGCGTCTTTCGGAAGTGAATCAAGATAGGGGCCATTCCACGATCCCGCAGATGCCCCAGATGGCGCTGANACTAGCGCCTCTAATCCCTCCGCCTGACTGGGATATCTATAGTTATCCAACCTATAAAACTTAAGTGCGCTCTCAATCTGCCTAATATCTGATGCTGTTCTTGCTTTTTCTGCTTTATTCACTTGATTAAAAAGTGTCGGCGCAAGCATAGCACTCATAATCGCAATAATTGCAACCACGATCATCATTTCGATCAGAGTAAACCCAGATTGGCTATTAAATTTGTTCATCATAAATTTCCTCTATTTTAAATTGTATTATTCATATCCATAATCGGTAACATTATTCCTGCAACGATCCCCAAAATCATCGCACCCATTAATAAAATTAGCATAGGATTAAGTAATTTCAAAAACACCTCNACCGCATTNTTAAGCCTGGCAGCATAATATTCAGCGACGCGCACTAGCATTTTATCAAGCTCACTGGAAGCTTCCCCACTACCAACCATGTGCACCAAAAAACCACTTTCAGTTAGATTTTTTTCTAACGCTTTATGAAGACTAACTCCCTGTCGCATTGACTCGGTAACTTGATCAAAATCCGACTTGAGGGATAGATTACCTACAACCGCTGATGAAATTCTTAATGCNGCCAAAGCGGGCACACCACTATTTAACAGTACGCCCAAATTCCTTGCCCAATCAGATATATCTGCCATCCGTATCCATCTGCCAAATCCAGGAAGCCTGAGAAGAAAATCATGAAACCTTAATCGTAATCCAGAGTTTTTAAGAGAAATTTTAGCTATTACAAATAATACTCCAATAAAAATTAAAAGATAACTACCAAAATTTTGAACAAAATTGCTTATTCCGATAATAAGCTCNGTAATCCAAGGCAGTTCTCTATTAGAGCTCGCAAAAACCGATGTTATTTTAGGAACAACCAAAACCATCATAACGGACACCATCGCGATTGAGACTGTAACAAGTGTTACAGGGTATATNAGTGCCCTAGAAACAGTTTTTCTATTCTCAGCACTAGTACTCAACTCATCTGATAACCTCATGAGAATCTTATCGAGATGTCCTGTTTCCTCGCCTACTCCCACTCCAGCGATTACACCTTCAGGAATTTTATATGGAGATCGTCTCAAAGCCTCAGAAAAACTCCGTCCCTCAGTAATCTCGCTTCTCCAGCTCTCTACCATTCTTCTCTGTTTTTGCGTCTCAGCTTGCTCGATTGTCATTCGCAAAGACTCTTCTAGCGGCAACCCAGATTGAATAAGAATTGCNTGTTGATGCAACAAAAGGGACAAATCAAAATTATCAAAATTCGCTTGCCTGTTGAAGATCGATTTCTGCTTTGCTGANGCTAACCCGATCTCTTTTATCGAAGAGGCAAGCAACTTTTTTTCTTTCAGAGATTTTCTTGCTAACCTTTCTGATTCAGCCGAAATTACTCCTCGAATCAGTTTTCCACTTGAATTATAAGCCGAATAATCAAAAGTGGGCATGACTAAATACTTGTAACTCTGAGCACTTCAGCTGTTGTGGTGATACCCTCTCGCACAAGATCAAAACCTGCTTCTCTTATACTTGGAACTTCTGATCGAATCGAGCTTTCTAGCTCGATTTCACCTGCCTGCTCATGAATTAAGCGCTGCAGGTTTGAAGCCACCGGAACCAATTCGAATAAAGCTTGTCGTCCTGAGTAGCCCGTCCAGTTACAATCCGCACAACCCTTTGCCTCATAAATAGTNTGACCTTTCTTAAGGCAAAGTATCTCTTGATCAAAGTCNTTAGGCTTAACCTTCTCTCTNCACGAAAAGCANAATTTTCGAACCAACCTTTGTGAGAGTATTCCTCTCACAGTTGACGCCAACAAGAATGCATCAACTCCCAAATCTTGTAATCTTGTAATTGCACCTGCCGCAGTGTTGGTATGAAGCGTTGAAAGAACTAAATGTCCCGTCAAACTGGACTGTGTTGCGATCTCTGCCGTTTCTCCATCTCTTATCTCACCAATTAAAATAACATCCGGATCTTGCCGCAATATNGCTTTAAGTCCACGAGCAAAAGTCATGCCCGAACGCAAATTTATTTGTGTCTGGCTTATTCCANGAAGATCATACTCCACCGGNTCCTCAACAGTCATAATATTCCTGCCCTTCTTATCCATTTGNTGGAGCGCAGCGTAAAGAGTAGTTGTTTTCCCAGACCNAGTGGGACCAGTCACTAATATAATCCCATGAGGCCGACGTATTAATTCGTCTAGTTGCTTCGCAATTTTATCAGGCATCCCAAGGTCATCAACTTGAAGTCTACCTGCATCTTTATCAAGCAATCTCATCACCACTCTTTCCCCATGGCTTGAAGGCATAGTGGATATTCTTAGGTCAATGCTTCTGCCCCCAAGCTTAACTGNCATCCGACCATCTTGCGGCAACCGCTTCTCTGCGATATCTAATTTAGACATCACCTTGATTCTGGAAACAAGTAAAGGAGTTATCTGAATAGATGGCTTTAGAACAGTTGTAAGAACACCATCCAACCGAAACCTTACAACCGCTTCTTGCTCGTATGGTTCAATATGAATATCAGACGCACTCTCTTTTAAAGACTCGGCCAAAATTGCATTCAANAATCTAATAATGGGCGCGTCATTTTCCGAATCGAGCAAATCTCCGGTTTCTTCCAACTCTGCTGCTGCAGACTCCATATCAACAAAATCTTTTATGTCAGCCATCACCGATTCTGAGGAATTTTTTCTGCCGCTGTATATAGTAGACAGCATTTGATCAAAAGCATCGCCATCAATTGAGGTGATTTCCTCAATGCTTTTATTCACCCTGAGGATTTCTAAAACCGCTGACTGATTTGCATTTGACGACAGAACTAAATCACCCTCTTTAGTTCTGAACAAAACACCATTGGATCTTGCAAATTCGAATGGCAGTAAATCTTGTCCTATTTGTGTCATTAAGCTTGGCTCTTTAAAATCTTGGCGGGCATTAGTGTCGGATGATCTTTTGACGCAAAATGAAGATCTTGCATACATTTATTTTTNTTTATTCCTTTCCAGGCTTCGCTCCAGCCATTGTATGAAAAGGAAAGCTAGAGACATTGCCTCCACTTGCCTCAGTTATCTTACATGCACCCTCTTTTTCTACCTCATCAATTCTCACTATCGACTGAACAGGTATAAAGCTGCGCTTAACGCCCGTAAATTCATTTTTTAGCTTCTCTTCCGAGGGATCAACAATCATCTGAGATTTTTCTCCAAATACAAACTCTTCAACTTCCAAAAACCCCCAAAGATCGCTTTGAAAAACATGTCGAGCATATATTTCATAAACTTTGCCTTGATTAAAGAAGCTTACTTTATAGATTGGCTCTTTCCCCATATCTCTATCTTTCCTGTTCAAATTGTCAAAACGTGAGCACGTTATAATAACACAACTCCCAAAACCTGTTGTTAAGAATGTTGCTTAGTATGGCGGCACAGATATAATGATCCGTTTTTACTTGATATCGTTACGTTTATGAGTGTTAAACCTATCAAAAAGCTTCATATAGTGACGCATGGCTGCCAAATGAATGAGTACGATTCGAATAGAATGAGAGACCTTCTCGGCAAGAGTCACGATATGGTGCCCACAAATACTGCTGAGGATGCAGATGTAATTCTTTTAAATACTTGTTCTATCAGAGANAAGGCCCAAGAAAAAGTATTTCACCAACTTGGAAGATGGAAACATTTAAAAAAAACCAATCCCCAATTAATAATAGGNGTGGGTGGCTGCGTTGCCAGCCAAGAAGGAGAAGCGATAGCAAAAAGAGCTCCGTTTGTTGATATCATATTTGGTCCGCAAACGCTCCATCGTCTGCCTGAACTAATGGAAACAAAGAAAGGCAATAACAGAGCAGTTGTCGATATTAGTTTTCCTGAAATTGAGAAATTTGATCACCTTCCCCTGCCTGAATCTAATGGTGTCAGTGCTTTTGTTTCAATTATGGAAGGGTGTTCAAAGTATTGTTCATTTTGTGTTGTGCCTTACACTAGAGGAGAAGAGGTCAGCCGACCAGCTGCTGATGTCATCGCCGAAATTAGTGCTTTATCAAACCAAAATGTTCGGGAAATTAATCTTCTGGGTCAGAATGTAAATGCTTANCNAGGAATACTTGCNAATGGGGGCATATGCAACCTGGCAGANCTAATACCAATGGTTGCGAGTATTAAAGGCATAGATAGAATTAGATATACTACATCGCATCCAAATGAATTTTCAGATTCTTTGATAGACACGTACTCTCATGTTCCTGAGTTAGTAGACCATCTTCATCTTCCTGTTCAAAGTGGATCTGATAAAGTTTTGATGGCAATGAAAAGAGGTCATACTGCTTTAGAGTATAAATCGAAAATCCGTCGTCTACGAAAATTGCGTCCGGATATAAGTATATCTTCAGACTTCATTATCGGCTTTCCTACTGAAACCAACAGTGATTTTGAGGATACGATCAATTTAATTGATGAAGTCGGTTTTGATACCTCCTTTAGCTTTATATACAGTGCCAGACCCGGCACTCCTGCTGCTGATCTGCCAGATACTGTTCCATTAGAAATCAAAAAACAGCGTCTACAGATCCTTCAAGATAGAATTAATCAGAACGCATCGAGAATCAGTCGGAAAATGGTTGGAACAGAACAAGTTTTGCTAGTGACAGGCGTGTCTAAAAAAGATCCAGGACAATTACAGGCCCGCACTGAAAACAATCGAGTAGTAAATTTCTCATCAATCGAAACCGAGCTTATTGGAACATTTGTTTCAGCTTTGATTACTGAAGCGTTGCCGAATTCTTTAAGAGGACAGTTGGTATAATCTTTAATTAAAGAAAAAAATTGTTTACCTAATGATCCATTACAGGCTATTCTTATTAATCAAATCTGAGAGGCAAAAAGTAAAACTTGGAACAACACCAAAACCAATCGTCTATTTCTGAAATTACCCTCAATCCAAACCATACCAAAAGACTTGCTTCGCTTCGTGGTGAGTTAGATTGTAATATCCGATTAATCGAAAAAAGGCTCGGTGTTTCTGTGTATTCAAGAGACAATCATTTTACGGTAAAAGGAATTGGAGAAAACTCGAAGAATGCGACTTGTGTAATAGATCTTCTTTATAAAGAAACGGCTAATTTTAATGAAATAAAGTCTGAACATGTTCATCTTCAATTACGTCAGTTTGAGTCAGGAAACAATAACTTCTCTGGAACTGATGATACCAGTATTTCCAATATCTACTCCGTTATTAAAACAAAAAAAGGTAATGTTAAACCCCGGAGTTCAAATCAGCATAGTTATGTCAGATCTATTCGATCGCACGACGTAAATTTTGGTGTAGGCCCTGCCGGAACCGGTAAGACTTATTTGGCTGTAGCATGCGCCGTTGATTCTCTCCTTCGAAATGAGGTTGAAAGAATACTCCTTGTCAGACCTGCCGTAGAGGCAGGAGAAAAACTGGGCTTTCTTCCAGGTGATTTAGCACAGAAAATCGATCCATATCTACGTCCCCTCTATGATGCTTTACATGAGATGCTTGGAAATCAAACCGTTGTGAAATTTATTGAGCGAGGTACCATAGAAATTGCACCTTTAGCATATATGAGGGGTAGGACACTGAATAATGCTTTTATTATCTTAGATGAGGCACAGAACACCACAAAAGAACAAATGAAAATGTTTCTTACTCGAATTGGCTTCGGATCTACCGCAATTGTCACAGGTGATGTTTCTCAAATTGATTTGCCACGAGGGGTGCTTTCTGGTCTCAAACATTCTCGAGAAATACTTAAAGATGTTAGGGAAATCAGTTTCACTGAATTCTCATCTCGAGATGTCGTGAGACATCCTATTGTTCAAAAAATCGTTGATGCATACGATACAGCAGATACCCACGAAAAATAAAAATGTCCAAACAATCAAAAATTAGTATACACAGAGCACATAAGAGTTGTGGAATACCAAGTAATAATGCAATAAAACATTGGGCCGGCTTGGCTCTCGGGACACTCTCTAAAGAAACAGAAATCAGCATAAGAATTGTGGATCAAGAGGAAAGTGCAGTGCTGAATAAGAAATATAGAAATAAAGTAGGCTCCACGAACATACTTTCATTTCCCATGAATATCGAGTCTCCAGAGCATGAGATTTTCCTTGGAGATCTTGTGATCTGTGCTCAAACAATTGCCAATGAAGCGATGCAACAAAAAAAGAAACTGGATGAACACTGGGCACATATTGTAATTCATGGAATATTGCATCTTCTTGGTTATTCTCATGATGAATCATCTAATACAAAAATAATGGAAGATCTTGAAAAAAAACTTCTCTCTGAAATAGATATAAGTAATCCTTATATTGCGAATTAATAAGAGTAAAAAAATGAACGAAGAAAATATCTCCCCATCAAAAAATGAAAAATCTTTTTTAAGAAAATTGACAAAACTTTTTTCGCGTAACCCGAGTAGCAGCGATGAAGTGGCGGACATGCTAAGGAGTGCCGAAAACGAGTCAATTATTGATGCAGATGCACTTCAAATTATGGAGGGAGCTTTAAAAGTCTCTGATTTACAAGCACGGGAAATCATGATCCCAAAATCTCAAATGAAAGTTATTGAGTCAGATTTTTCTCTCGAGGAAGTGCTTAATGTGGTGACTCAATCACAACACTCAAGATTTCCTGTGGTGGGTGAATCCTCTGATGATGTGCTAGGCATTTTGCTCGCAAAAGAGTTAATTCCGCTCATTTTAGATGGTAAAGAATCGTTTGATCTGAAAAATATGCTCAGACCCGCAAATATAATTCCCGAAAGTAAAAGAATAAGCATCCTGCTTAAAGAGTTCAGGGAACAGCGTTATCACATGGCTATTGTAGTTGATGAATATGCTGGAGTTTCGGGACTTCTTACAATTGAAGACGTTTTAGAAGAAATAGTAGGCGAGATCGAAGATGAAACTGACGAAGCAGAACCAGAGCAAATTTTAGCTTTGAGTGATAATCTTTTTTCAGTCGATGCCATCACAGACATAAGTGATTTTAACGAATATTTTGATGTTGGTTTACCTGATGATGAATTCGATACTGTTGGAGGTCTTGTAATCAGTGCATTTGGACGCTTACCAGAAATCAACGAAACTGAAACGATTAACAAATTTAAATTCAAAGTTACTGGTGCTGATACGCGTAAAATTACTAGGGTCCAAGTTTCAATAACAAAATAATGGAAAATAGTAGTTTCTTTCGTTGGCTCACTCTTTTGATCAGTGGAGCCATATATCCATTGGGTATGGCACCTTTCAATTTTTGGCCCACTGTTATAATTAGTTTGATAGTTTTGTTTTTATCATTAAAAACTACCCTTTCACCAAAGCAAAACTTCACAAAAAGCTTCGTTTTCGGTTTTGGTATCTTTATATCAGGAGCTAGCTGGATCTATGTAAGTATTCATGAGTATGGATTTTTACCTGCACCAATCGCCGCTTTTGCAACTGTCCTTTTTTGTTTATTTATCTCAATGCTTTTTGCGAGTACTTTTATTTTAGTTTCCTTCATGCCAAACAAACAAGCATCTTATCTGTTTGGCTTACCGTCAATTTTTATTCTTAGTGAATGTTTTAGATCTTGGGCCTTTACTGGTTTCCCATGGTTGTATGCAGGCTACAGTCATACCGACACATGGCTTAATGGATGGGCTCCCTTAGGAGGAGTATTGTTACTTAGTTATTTATTGGCGTTGATTTCTTCGTTCTTTGCTCAAATTTTGAGAGAGAGACAAAATAAATCATTAAAAGTAAATTTTTTATTTCTAGTTCTTTTTATATCTTTAGGTGGATTCTTTTTACAACAAGTCAATTGGTCAAGTTCTAATGGAGAAATGATGGATGTAGTTATTATCCAACCTAACATAAATCAAAACGATAAATGGGCTATTGATAAAAGGATAAAGATCTTGCAGCAGCTAAAAGATCAGACTGTTCCTCATTTAGGAAAAGATTTGATTATTTGGCCCGAAGCAGCACTCCCAAACATACCTCAAAACCTGTCTTCTTTTTTAGAGCAAATGGCAACTTCACTCGAGTTAAACCAAACAGTTTTGCTTGCTGGTGCCATTACCTATGACACTAAAACGGGAGAGTATTTTAATTCAATTATCAATATAGAAAACATAGCTAGCAAATATGATAAATCTCATTTAGTACCCTTTGGCGAGTATGTTCCTCTCGAAAAATTTTTAAGAGGTTTAATTAAATTTTTTGATCTTCCAATGTCATCTATATCTAGTAGAAAAGATAATAAATTATTTTTTAATGTGAAAAACAATAAAATAAGTCCTAACATTTGTTATGAAGTGGTCTATCCGAGTTCAGTCGCACGTAACAGCATTGGCTCAAACATACTTTTGACAGTGAGCAATGATGCCTGGTTTGGAAAATCTATTGGACCGAAGCAACATATGCAAATGGCTCAAATGAGGGCGATTGAAAATTCTAAACCGCTTTTAAGAGCTACCAATAATGGGATCTCTGGATTAGTGAGTCATAAAGGAGAGATAGTTGACATGGCGCCACAATTTACAAGAAGCGAGCTCGGTGTATCAGTGTCTGGCCATGTTGGGGAAACGCCTTTTTCGAGATTACAGTCGATCCCCATTTTCGTTATTTCCATAATCACATATGTTACCCTGTTCTGGCAAAAACTAAGTCTAAGGAGAGGCCAATGACCTCCAAAAAATTAATTTTATTTATTTTATTTATTTTATTTAATAGTGTTTTATCGATTAATGTCTTTAGCCTTGAAGTAGGAGATAAGGCACCAGCCTTCTCATTGGAGGCTACAGATGGAAAAACCTACTCGCTGCAACAATTTTTAAACAAAGAAGCAGTAGTGATAGCCTGGTACCCCAGAGCATTTACAAGTGGCTGCACAATTGAATGTAAATCATTGGCACAGAATGGTCATCTGTTGAAAGACTTGGAAGTAACCTACTTCATGGCAAGCGTAGACCCTATAGAAAAAAACGTTAAATTTGCTATTGACAACGGCGCAGACTTTCCTTTACTAAGCGACCCAACTAAAGAAACAGCAAAAGCGTATAATGTAATGGGAATTATATTCCCTAAAAGGCATACGATTTACATCAGCAAAACAGGTGACGTGATGTATATTGATAAAAATGTCAATCCTAAAACTTCTGCAGAGGACATGGCATCGAAACTGATCGAACTTGGTGTTTCCAGAAGAGCCGATACATAGCCCCCATTCATAGATTTTGGTTTATTAAAACTTCTTAATCATGTGTTGAAATATATGATGTTCGCTTATAATCATCATTTTGACACATGGTTATTCGATTGACATGAGTACTGATGAAAAATATAACCCAAGAATTGTAGAAGAAGAAGCTCAAGCTTTCTGGGAAAATGAGCAGACCTTTTCGGTAACCCATCAGTCAGACAAAGAAAAATTTTATTGCCTCGCAATGTTTCCATATCCAAGTGGCAAACTTCACATGGGTCATGTCAGAAATTATACCATTACCGATGTAATTGCCCGCTACCAAAGAATGCAAGGCAAAAATGTACTGCATCCAATGGGATGGGATGCATTTGGTTTGCCCGCAGAAAATGCGGCAATAGAGAATCATACTGCACCCGCAAAATGGACTCATGAGAACATTGCCTACATGAAATCACAGTTGAAAAGTCTTGGCTTTGGTATCGACTGGTCACGCGAATTTGCTACTTGTGATCCAAGCTACTATAAGTGGGAACAGTGGTTTTTTACAAAACTCTTTGATAAAGGTTTAGTGTATAAAAAGACCAGCTCAGTTAACTGGGACCCAGTAGATGAGACCGTACTTGCGAACGAACAAGTAATTGATGGCAAGGGATGGAGATCTGGAGCTAATGTAGAAATTAAAGAGATAGACCAATGGTTTATTCGGATAACAGACTATGCTGACCAATTACTTAATGACCTTGATGACCTTGATCAATGGCCAGAGCAAGTAAAAACCATGCAGCGTAATTGGATTGGTAAAAGTGTAGGCGTAAATGTTGTCTTTGATTTGTCCCATACTATTGGAAAATTTATTCAGTTCGATGTCTATACCACTCGTCCAGATACGCTAATGGGTGTGACATATTTAACGCTGGCGACTCAGCATCCTATTGTTCTTCAAATCGCAACCAATAATCCTGAGTTAGCTGAATTTATAGATGATTGCAAGTCCCAGCAAGTGTCAGAGGCTGAGATGGCTACTATGGAAAAACTAGGAATGGATACTGGAGTAGCGGCGATTCATCCTTTAACTGGCGAAAAAATCCCAGTTTGGGTAGGTAACTATGTCCTTATCGACTACGGCTCTGGCGCCGTAATGGCAGTCCCTGGACATGACCAGCGAGATTATGAGTTTGCTAAAAAATATTCATTGCCAATCATGCAAGTAATTGAGTCTTTAAATGGCGATGGCATAGAGACGGCAGCTTTGACAGAGAAAGGTGTCTTAATCAACTCTGGTAAATATAATGGCTTGGATTTTGATACTGCTTTCAAAGTTATTTCTGAAGATCTTAAACGATCTAATCATGGCTCAGTTGCAACCAACTATAGATTACGCGATTGGGGCGTGAGTCGTCAGCGCTATTGGGGTGCTCCGATTCCAATCTATAATTTAGCAGAAGGTGGTGAAATTGCTGTGCCAATAGACAGACTTCCGGTGATTCTTCCAACTAATGTAAAAATGGATGGTGTCCAGTCTCCATTAAAAGCTAACAAATCTTGGCGTAAAGCTGAACTTAGTGGTCAATTTGTCGAACATGAAACAGATACTTTCGATACCTTTATGGAGTCTTCCTGGTATTACGCGAGATTTACCTGCTCTGATGACCACGCTCAGATGTTGGATCCTGAACGAGCTAATTACTGGTTACCGGTAGATCAATACATCGGTGGCATTGAGCATGCAATATTACATCTTTTGTACGCACGCTTTTTCCATAAACTAATGAGAGATGAGGGTCTAGTCAAAAGCAATGAACCATTTAAAAAACTACTTTGCCAGGGTATGGTTTTATCCGAGTCATATTATTATCAGTCAGAAGGGAAAAAGATTTGGGTGTCACCATCCAAGGCCGAGCTTCATCGCGACAAAAATGGGAAAATAGAAAGGATTACCGAAATAGAGACAGGTATTGAATTAACAAGTGGTGGCATTACTAAAATGTCTAAATCGAAAAATAACGGTGTCGACCCCCAGTTAATTATTGATAAATATGGCTCTGATACAGTCAGATTGTTCACTATGTTTGCCTCTCCACCCGAACAAACAATGGAATGGAGCGATGAAGGTGTTTCAGGAGCATTCAAATTCCTAAAAAAGTTATGGCGAATTGTTCATGATCAGATTAAGTTCACAAATGAAGATGTCTTAGATGTATCTATCTTAAACGATCAACAAAAATATCTTAGACGCAAAACTCACGAGACAATAAAGAAAGTTAGTGATGATTTTGGCCGCCGTAATACTTTTAACACAGCAATAGCTGCAGTGATGGAATTGCTAAATGAAATACCAAAAGTCGATACCATTTCTGCGCAATCAATTGCGGTCAGAAGAGAAGCGATCTCTAATGCTATTCTTATGCTTAATCCAATTGTTCCACACATATGT